>JAISFI010000237.1 GCA_031263685.1 Dysgonamonadaceae bacterium
ATAAAATAGCGATAAAATTCAATAAACCATGAACAGTAAAACCGTTGAACTTCGTGAATGGCAACTGTCTGATGTGCGCCATCGGTTTTTCCGTCAAGAGGACTATCCTCTTTTGGAAAATTTGCTCTACGAAGCCATTTTTCAGCCCGAAGGCGCAGAACCGCTTCCCCATGATATTATCAAAAAGCCCGAAATATACAATGCTGTCCGTGATTTCGGAAAAAAGCAGGGCGACTTTTGTCTATTTGCCGAATTGAACGGAAAAATAGTCGGCGGTGCGTGGATGCGTATTTCGGACGACGAGCCTAAAAGTTACGGTTACATTGATTCCGAAACACCTGAATTAGTCATTGCCGTTTTCAAGGAATACCGTAATCTGGGAATCGGGCGAGAGTTAATGCACCACCTGATTGATTCGGCGTTTAAAAAGTATAAACAGATTTCGTTGAGCGTGGATAAGCTGAATTATGCCGTAGAAATGTACAAAAAGCTTGGCTTTGAAATTGTGAAGGAAAATGAACAGGATTATGTCATGTTGTTGAAAAAAGATAATTACCTCAACTTAATCTCACTCCGATATTCCGACGGCGAAATCCCCGTATGATGTTTGAAATAACGACTTAAATAAGACTGGTCGGGAAAATTCAAATCATCCGCAATCTGTTGTATGGACGGTTCGGCGTGCTGCAACAACACTTTTATCTCTAACACAAGCCTTTTATCTATCAATTCTTTAGGCGATTCGCCAAGTGCATTTTCGGAGGTGATTTTACCTAAATACCGCGAGGTGATAAATAATTTTTCTGCGTAAAACGCAACATTCCTTTCCGTTCTAATATGCTTGTCGAGCAATGATAGAAAAGCATAAAAATGTTTTTGTTTCACGGAATATTGTTTTTCAACCTGTTCTAAGATCGACTTGCATTTGTCATACAGATACAGGAAGTAGTCTTGCACGAAATTGCACTGCATAAGCTGAACATAAGCATTTTTTCTTTCCTTATGTACCAGTTCCGCCATTTCCATCCGGAGTTTAGCTTCTTTAAGAAAATCGCTGTCTTCAGGGAGTAAATAAAACGGTGCGCTGATTAAGTATTTGGAAAAGGAAATACTCAGTCTCAACACAGATTGTTCGTATATTTTCTTTGAAAAAACAAACATTTTGACCCAAAAATCCTCCGAAATCTTCGAAATTCGGAAAACAACGCCCGGCAAGATAACAGCTTCCTTATTTTTCGTAATGTTATTTTCAACCAGGCCAACGTGAATAACTGCCGTTCCGCTAACGCAAAGAAACACCAAACCACCGTCCATGCGACAGGGCAAATTTCCGAAATCGTGCAAATTCGACTCCTTATAATAGTATTGAGTGTCTTGCAACTGAAAATAATTCTCCATAATTTTTAAAATCAAACATAAAACGGCTACAAAGATAGATTAATTCCGATTATGAAAAAACAAGGCGTATTTATGAAATAGCCGGTTTAAATGAAAACCGCTACCTTTGCCGCACAAATTGTAATATTAAACGACATGGATAAGATTTTAGAATTTCTCAATTCCTGCGGAGTATTTTATTTAGCTACTTCCTGCGGTAATCAGGCAAAAGTACGTCCCATGAACTTTGCCCGTAACATCGACGGAAAATTAAGTTTTTACACCAGCAAACAGAAAGATCTATATAAACAGTTAAATAATAACCCATTGGCTGAAATTTCCGCAGCCGGCAAAGGTGGATGGATTCGCATCCACGGTGCTATGAGTTTTAACGATTCGCCGGAAATTTTCGAGAAATGGGCAGCCGAAGCCGAATACTTCAGATTTACCAATGAAAACAAAGTTGTATGTAGTTTTGATACTGCAACAGTCGAATACATGCCCGGCTATCAAGCAGCGCTGCCGGATTTTATTGCCAATTGGGAGAAAACAATTATGCCGGAGGGAGAAATAAAATATACAGGTAAATTATAATCTCCCGGACGATGCATTGAACGCTGACTTTGCAGTTCTGAACCTCGAGAAGAGCCGTTTTCGATGCCCAATGCATCAAAGACGGCTCTTGCATGTTTATCATCCATCACGCTTATTGTTTTAAAATTTATTTTGCAAATGTTGTAAAAAATCTTACTTTTGTAGCCTGTAAATTCATAACAGACATGAGAAAATTCTTTTCCCTCGCTTCTCTAAGCAAAAAATTCATCCTACTCACGGAGCGGATGCCTGTAAGCATACTGCTGATTGTTGGACTGGCGGTATTAGCCTTTATCAGTATCAATATAAAAGATTATGACGTATCCTACCGTTGGTGGATATTCTGTTCGATTGCGTTGTTTATCAGCATTACGGCGATACTGTGGCTGGAAGACCGCATGAAAAATGTTTGGCTGCGGAACGGATTGGCCTTAGGCGGCGTCGCACTTTGGGGCATATATTGCCTTCTGCTTCCGCAGGATGACAGCTTACTGCATTTTCCCGACGGTCTGCAGATTGTTGTACTGGCCTGTGTTTTCTTCTTCGCGATCTTTTTTATATCGTTTCTGGCGAAAAACAGAGACCACGCTTACTGGCAGTTTGCCACCGAAACGCTGTTCCAAATGCTGATAGCCGCATGTTTCGGAATCGTACTGTTCGGCGGATTATGCCTGGCCGCAGCTTCTATCGAGGCTCTGTTCGACGTGAATATGAGCAGTAAAGTATACAGTAACTTATGGATATTCTGTGCATTGCTATTCTCTCCGCTCTATTTTCTGACCAATATTCCGGGTCGACAGGAAAAGCATCAGTCGGAAATGGCTTTAAGTAAAACCCTGAAAATAATGGGTTTGTATATCCTTACGCCCTTACTCGTTGTCTATGCCGTGATTCTTTATGCTTACCTGATTCGAATCATTGCAACGTGGGAATTGCCCAACGGCTGGGTATCGTGGTTAGTGTCGGCGCTGGCCGTCGGCGGACTGTTGGTCATTACTATTATTTATCCGCTGCGAATGGTCGAAAATCGCTGGGCAGAGCGGATTTCGCGCTATGCGGGCATCGTCATATTGCCCTTGCTGGTGTTGATGACGGTGGGTATCGGACGACGTATCAACGATTACGGCATCAGCATCAACCGTTGCTATATTCTTTTGTTAAATATCTGGCTTTATGGAATTTATATCTATCTGTATTTTTCCCGGGCAAGGCATATCAAGTGGATACTGATTACGCCGGTGGTGATTGTACTGCTCGCCTCGGTAGGCCCCTGGAAGTTTTCTTCTATCACGAAGCGGGTTTTACTGAGTAAGATAGAAACAATTTTGGAAGGCCGTCAACTGATCTTGTCCGACTCCGCTTCCTGGCTGAATGAACTGGATCCGGAAAAGAAACTCGAAATCCGCGAAGCCCTCGATTATCTGGCCGATACTTACGGAAAGGCCAGCATTCAGCCTCTTTTCAAGGACAGTATCGAGAATAAGTCCATGTATGTCATCTTTGCCGATCTAAAATTAAATCATCTGAAAGAGACGGAAGCAGAAATCAATTCCCAGTGGTTTTCATTTTACAGTGAGACCGGCTCAGAGTTTTTAGACATCAAAGGGTATCAATCCTGTATCATGTTCTCTCTTGATAAATACTACCCCAAAGAGCATCAGCATATCGACATTAAATTAGATTCCACACGATTGAATATACGAATCATTTCCGATAACCGTTCTGTATCATTTCCAATTAAAGATGTCGCACTAAAACAAATAGACCTTTCAAATAATACAGAAGCCGCCATCTTGCTGGAAGCGTCCGATAACGACAACATACTTACAGAAGCGCCTGTTCACAGATATTTGCTGGCTATTACAAAAATGACCGGCAATTATTACACAGAAAAAGACAGTTTGTCGATAAATAACCTGGAAGGAATACTGTTTTACAAATAATTATGACCGAAAAAAAGGAAAGAGCAGGAAGAAATAGAACGATTACGCTGACCGAAGAGGAATACAGTTTCTTTTCAAACCGCGTATCGACTTTCAAAGAAAAAAACCGGATAGCGCCGGACGAAATAATAAATACGACTATCCATCATAATTTGTTTGATGTGATGGATCGGCTGCCCAAACAGTTTGCCGATTTAATCATCATCGACCCTCCGTATAATTTGACAAAAAATTTCAACGGGTTTACATTCAAGTCGTCTTCAGAAAATCAATACCTTGATTATCTCCGTTCGTGGTTTCCTGCAATTGTATCGCTGTTGAAGCCCAACGGCTCACTGTATTTGTGTGGCGATTGGAAGTGTACGTCGGCCTTACAACACGTAATGGAAGAAAATTTAACCGTTCTCAACCGCATCACTTGGCAACGGGAAAAAGGAAGAGGCGCTTTGAGCAACTGGAAAAATGGAATGGAAGATATCTGGTTTGGCGTAAAGGATGCAAAGAATTATTATTTTAACGTGGAAACCGTCAAACAGAAACGGAAAGTGCTGGCGCCATACAGAGAAAACGGAAAACCCAAAGACTGGGAAGAAACAAGCGACGGCAATTTCAGGCTGACTTATCCGTCTAATTTTTGGGATGATATCAGCGTCCCTTACTGGTCAATGCCCGAAAACACAGACCATCCAACACAAAAACCGGAGAAACTGATCGCAAAATTAATTTTAGCTTCATGTCCCGAAGGTGGAATTGTTTTTGACCCTTTTCTTGGCTCAGGCACGACTTCGGTTGTTGCAAAAAAATTAGGCAGAAAATTCTGTGGCATAGAAATGAATCTGGAATATTGTTGCTGGGCGGAAAAAAGACTGCAAATGGCGGAATCCGACAATTCTATTCAAGGTTATACGGATGGCGTTTTTTGGGAGAGAAACTCGAAAAAGAAAAGTTAAGAGAAATGAGCTCCGACACATATTTATGAGATGCCGACACATGTAACGACTCTTAAAATGCAAACCGAAAAGCTATGCGAAAGCCATCTTTTTGTATGTCGAGCGCATGCAGATAAGTTAAACGTCGATAATAATCCACACGCAAGATGTTGAAAATATTGTCTATTCCAACGCTAGCTTCCATATATGGGCTTTTACCCAAAGGAGACGTACGTTGTGGAAACTGAAAAAGTCCTGTCGGATCCACTTGTGGATTATTTTTATCGGACAAACCACCGTATAAGCCATTGACCGAAATCACTTCCCTCAGTTGCAGTCGCTGGATCAGAGGGATGCGATTAAATATCCAACCTTTCATGTAATAGGTGATGAAAAAAGATGCGTATCGGTCGGTAACAAATTCCAATGCTCGCATCATTGCGAATGATTCCGATTGTATGGCGACGGATTGATTGGCATTCGGTAAAATCAGCAAAGGAAAAGGCGCTTTACTCCAAAGATACCCAGCTTTCACGGCCGCATCTATATGTCCGAAAGACGAGAGCCAGTAGCGTTTTTCCACTCCAATTTCCGTATGATGATAGGCATAATCTCCGCCGGGAAGCCCCTTGAATCCTATTCGGTGAGACAGTTTGAGTATCGGCGCATCTTTCGAGAGATTAAAAACCGTATTCCGCCCCTTCCGGCTATTATATGCCCGTTCGCCCGGCGCGTACCGGATGCCAAATCCGGCTTCCGACACCATAAAACTCTCGATGCGTGACATCGTACTATCGGTCGTGTAGCGATTGTAAGATAAAGTACCGGCTGCCTGATTCCGTTCCTGTTTCGCCCAGAGGTCAATAGATAAATGGTTGTAGTATTCTTTTTCATAGCGAAGTTCTGTCTTCCGTATATATTGCATCTGTGTGAGAGGCGCTCCCACATTGAATGAAGTCATCAGGTTGTCATGACTGGCAAATAAAAAACTCTGTCCCGGCGTATATACATCATACGCGTGCATGAAAGAAAGATGATTAAACGGATATTCTTTTTCGTGATACATCCTGGGCGTAAAGCTATGCGTTAATTTTGCCTGATATTTCAGTTTGCAGTCACGCATGCCATAGGCCAGGTAACCGGCAGCAAACCATTGAGGATGAAGGTTAGCCGTAGTCATCCCTCCGGCTCGTATCCGGGAACCTTCCACATAGTTTGAACTGAAAGCAGATCCTACCGGACCGAAATCAAAACGGCTACTGTTGATGACAGAATGGCTTGGGACATAGTCGGATACAATAATTTCAAGTGCTTTAATCAGCACATTATACATCGAAACCTGTTGCAAATCTGCCAATAAATCCGGTAGCATCTGCTCTTTCCCCTGCAACGGGATATGCCGTTTTTGTAGCCAGAAAGTATCTGTCTGCATTTCTGCTTCGGGAAGAAGCAAATAGCTGTTCTCTA
Source organism: Dysgonamonadaceae bacterium (assembly GCA_031263685.1). GTDB lineage: Bacteria > Bacteroidota > Bacteroidia > Bacteroidales > Azobacteroidaceae > JAISFI01. Next base: position 6,311 of record JAISFI010000237.1, read on the forward strand.
TATGAAACACCCTGTCGGTTTCTTCCGGCGGAACATCGAAGTTATAGCCATTGAAACTTCGGACACGGTGGGCATAGAGCTGCGGCAGGCCATGCGGTAAACTGTGTGCAGGGGCAAAAGCGCCGTAAGTATCTTCCCTTGCTACCACCCACAAGCCACTGGACACGCGGACAAACTCTTGCTCTATGCGCAATTGATTCACCCAGTTTAAGTTAATGTTGAACGGGATATTTAGCTGCACTTTCTTAATGGAATAATTTCCGTCTAACGTTACATACAGGCATCCGGTAAATCCGTAACTTTGGCTGTTTGCCGGCGTGAAAGAGAGATTAACACAACGTTCGCCCGACAAGTCAAGCGTATCTGTAATATAATATTTATAATACCTTGTTGCCAATATAGACGAAAGCGGACTGACGAACTTGTTTATCAGCAACGTAATATCATTGTCAAACAGATTAACATCTTTGAAAATCTCCTGCAGATTATCCGAAAGTGTTCGGCTATCGTCGAGTGTCCGGTCAACGCCTTGCTGCTGCCGGGCTTTGATGATTGTTTTTGCTGTTCGGGGAGTTTTTCGATAATAGTAATCTGCGAGCAATTCACGGATAGAGAGTGTAAGCATGGGTTTTCCGGTATATTCCGATGTATCGAGGTAATTCTTCAGCACCGAAAAAGGTTTTAACAGTCTGCTCCGTTGCATTTCGGGCGTATAATCGACAGCAAGGGAGAGTTTTTCATACACCTCTGCTTTGTATGCGTCTTTCGATTCTATCCGGTTGCGGTCTTTATGTTCGATGACCTTCCGGATGAGGTCTACGGCAGGATTGTTTCGTCGTGAATAGCGTTCGCGATGCGGACGGACGGTCACGTTTTCCAGTTCGTAAGCTGTAGGGGAAAGCAAAACGTTGACAGTCTCCGTCTGCATGGCTGCTTCTTTTAATTGAACAATTTTCGTCTCATATCCTAATGCCCGAAAAATCAACCGCTTATATCCGTCTTTATTTAATAAATAAAATGTCCCGTTATCGTCCGAGATAACACCCTGCGATGAGCCTTCAAAAATAACCGAAACAAATGGAATTGCTTTGCCGGTCAAGGAATCGCACACCATTCCGTCTACGATAGCCGTCTGTTGTGCCTGCAACGTCGAACTTCCTATCGTTAATTGCCATACAACATAACATACCACGGTTTTACAAAGACATCTGAGTATCGACCGGATTCGCATAAATTCCTAAAAATATATTCTCCAGCAATCGCTCATCTTCCACTTCGGCAGCAGCTATGGCTTGCCGGTAATGTTGAAAAAAACTGTCTTTTTCCGCTTGAGTATAGTGAGAAGCGTAAGTCTGGCTTTGCGAACGAAGATCATGAGCGATATAATTATTGGACATCAAACGATAATTTGCACGGATTTGCATATCGATCAATCCTGCTACCTGCTTATTGAATTTATTGTTCGGCAATCCGGTGAGAGGCATTAAGTCGCTCTCTTGCAATGGACGGCCAACGGTAATATGCGTATCTCCCTTTTTCTGGATAATTCCGGTAAGCACACTGTGCAAATCTTCCCCCGGCTTTTTGGTATAGCTTCCCGTTCGGCGCAACTGGTAAAGTTCCAGCGCTTTCAGCATATCGCAAGATTCCCACTGGTAAGAGATTGAAACAGGGACAATTTGCAGATCGAGCAGCGCCTGTATCGGATGTTCCGGATAACTCATGTAGAACAGTTTGATGATACCCTGGTCGGTAGCGTCTGTTCCGTCTTTGGTACGCCCGTTCCGCTGGGCAATCCAGATCGACTCCTTCTTCTCCAGCAAGGTATAGCGGATGTATTCCGACAGATGCAAAGAATTGGTATAAAAATCTTTCGCACTTCCACCGCGAATAACTTTGAACATTTTGTTGGATTTTCCAATATCAATAATGAATGGCGAACTCATCAAATTGCTCCCGAATGTAATTTCGCCGGTACGATGCCCGGAACAATGGAGCGCATACTGAAGCAAAGTGGCGTCCAGCACAATATCTCGGTGGTTGGATACAAACAGATAAGACTTTTTCCGATCCAGTTTGTCAATCCCTTCGTAAGAAAAATGATGGATGCTGCGCGCTATAATCTGTTCATTGACATCTTTCATGAATTGAAGTTGAAAATCTTCGATTGTCGTATAATTCCTGATCATACGCCTCACCTCTTCGACCAGTCTGTCGGGATACACAAAAGCAGAAAGCTTTGGAAAATATTCGCTTGCGGCGATGCGATGCATGGCAGGAGCAATTTCCTCATCGTAATAAGGACGTAAATCGTCGAATTTTTCGTTTCTCATAAGATTATTTTTTTACGGTTATCAATAAATTTCACAGGTTTACGGCTCATATCCGGGAAATTAATCTTCCGGATAAGCGCTGTCGGACAGATGTCGATGTCGGGCGCTACACGAATTTTCGCCCGGAAACGGTCTTTCAAATCCTTCGTGACATCATCGGATGGCTGGGAACGCAAACCAACGCGCACAACAATAGCATCCGTCCCATTTTCACTGCTACTCACTTCTACCACGTAATTTTCGACGTATGGCGTGTTGTCGAGCACGTCGAAAATAGCCGGCGGATAAAGCGTCGTTCCTTTGAATTTGATCATGTGATGGGTACGTCCCACGATGGGACTGACCCGCATAGATGTCCGTCCGCACCGGCAGGGAGATGTATGGAAACTCATCAAATCGCCGGTTTTGAAACGAAGCAAAGGCATACCTTCTACGCCCAGCGTTGTAACTACTAATTCACCAATATTGCCTTCTTCAACCGGCAATCCATTGTCATCTACCAATTCGCAAAGAATCAGTTCCGGGTGGTGATGTCCACCGCAGCCACACTCACATTCGGCAAATGTCGTGGCCATCTCCGTAGATGCATACGTCGAATACAGTTCGATGCCCCATTTTTCCCGGATGCGTTTTCCCAGCAAGTTGAGTGAAAAATCCTGTTCCCGAAGATTTTCTCCGATGCAGACCACTTTTTTTACACTGGAATTACGGTAATCAATGCCATTTTCTTCCGCATATTTGATGATATGCAGAATAAAGGACGGCACGCACATGATCGTATTGGGACGAATACGGCGAATCGTATCCCATTGAAGTTCCGGGATACCGTTGCCAACGCGAATGATGCCGGCGCCCAGGGCGCGCAGGCCGAGAAAATAAGCCAATCCGGCCATAAAGCGTTTGTCGATAGTGGTCATCAACTGAACGATATCATTGGGCTTTGTACCTGTGCAGAGGAATGAAATTTTCTCGTTGTAAGCCAAGCGGTTTAGATCATGGTCGGTCATGGCAAAAGTGACCGGATCACTCAATGTTCCCGATGTGGTGATGTAATCAATAATCTTTTCTTGCGGTACGCAAAGAAAATCCTGATTATAGAGCTGTAAATCTTTTTTTCCGGTAAACGGGATTTGCTGCAAGTCTTCCAGATAACGAATTTCATGCACATCGATACCATTGTCGCGAAACATTTTCCGGTAAAACGGCGAATGAAGATTCAGGTATTGCAATGCGAGCTGCATTTTCTCTTCTTGAAAATGTTTTATTTCGTCTTTCGACTGATATTCTATGGCCGCCTCTCTCATATTTCCTGCTGTTTTTTTTATTATTTCGTTATGAACTGCACCCACGATACGAACTGCTGCTGCCAACCGGTGGTTTTCCCGTTGGGTTTTATGCCGAAACCATGGCCTTTTTCTTCATAAAATAAGCACTGGTGAGGGACGTTTTTTTGCGTTAACGCTTCATCGTAACAAACGCTGTTCAGGTAGTTGACCGTTGCGTCGTTTTTGCAATGCAATAAGAAGACAGGAGGCATGTTACTCCGAACTTGTTGTTCCAGCGACATAAAATCTCTCATCGCCTCCGCCGAATTACTTCCGAGCAAATTTCTGCGAGATTTCTTGTGGACAATTTCTTCCCGGCGCATCGTGATAACCGGATAAATCATCGCTATAAAAGCCGGTTTCAATGATATTTGTGGGACAATCCCCAGCGTTTCCATAAAATTGGTATCAAAATAAGTCCCTGCTGTTCCCGCTAAATGTCCTCCTGCCGAAAATCCCATGACTCCAACCTTTGCGGTATCTACTTGATAGTCGTCTCCTTTTTCTTTTACCCATTGTATGGCACGTTGCAAATCCTGTATCATGGCCGGATGATGATTGCCATACATCCCGACACGGTACCGAAGAACAAAAGCGGCAATGCCCTGACTTTGCAGGTATTTCGCCACATCATGCCCTTCTTTTTTCATTCCCAGATAGCAATAACTTCCACCGGGGCAGATAATCACAGCAATTTCAGTATTTTTTTCCTTTTCGGGAAGATAAATTGTTAATTCGCTTTTCTGCTGTTTTTTTGTCAAAGATGGCGTTCCTTGCCAAATCTTAACTGTTTGAGTATAAAGCGGCAAAGCGAAAAAAATTATAAAACAAACAATGAGTTTGATTTTATTCATTATAGATTTAATTTAACATTATAACTTTTTCACCAAAAGCTTACCGATTTTTTCTCCGGCATCTTTCATCGCATCACCCACAAGGTTAGTCATTGTGCCAAAAGAACCGGCTTTGCCTGTAAGCGTTAGTCTGGCCAAAATCTGATTATTATCCATTTGAGCTATTATTATTTCTGCATCCATATCTTTGTCGTTATCAAGTTCCAAAACCCTGACTGTAGCCTGATATTTAGAATCCAAAAAATTACCACAACGTAACTGCTTCTCTTTTTCTATTAATTTCAGATTTACGTTACGTACAAATTTCTCAAAAAACTCATTCTTAGCGTTATCCCAATTCTCTTTCCATTTTATTCCATTTTTCTCGATATAGTATTCTTCACTTCTCCCTTCTATCTTCAAATTACTATAATCAAACACAATATTTAATTTAGTTTCTCCTTTCAAAAAATCTAAATTTCCTTCTCTTAACTTTTGTGCTGAAATACTAAATACAGTCGTTACCGCAAACAATGTTATAAATAATATTCTTCTGTTCATAATATTTTATTCTTCCTGATTTATAAATAATGTCAATTAAATAAATTCTTCACTTCTTCGAGCGACCATTTTCGATAATTCGCCTGTGGCGTATCGTTGAAAATTACTTCAAAATATTGTTCATCGTAAAACGATAGCAGCGAATTTGTGTCGGGTGTACATTCCAAATAAATAATATTTAGCAACGACAATCCTTTCGCCTCACAAATTTGTAAGGCTAAGGATTTTCCTGCATAAGTTACCGAAGTACCGGGGTTATCCTGATACAATTCAGTTACTATCACATACGTTTTCCCTTCTTTTTCAATGATTTTCAATCCGCATTTAGAAAGGATATCCCATTGACCTTTGAAGTCAAAAATTTCGGTGTAGTAAGTTTCCGATACTTTCATATTTTTCTAATTACTTCTTTTCCAAAACTTTTATTTATCAATTCTCTGTTTCTGGGACGGTAAGTTCCTTCTCTCATCTCCCTGAGCGCTACATTGCAAAAGAGGCGGAACATGCGTGACTCCTGCGACTCTTCGCCGTAGAACGATTCCCAAGCATAGTCATAGAGTTCCTGCAACCGATCGGCGCTCATGTGCTTGGGTTGAAAGACAACTTGCCCGGCATTGTAATGATTCCAATCGAAATCGAAAATACGCCCCTGACGAATCAAATCATCATAGCCTTTGGTATGCGGGAAAGGCGTCATCACGGTAAACTCTGCCAAGTCCAAATCAATTTCCAGCAAGAAATCGATCAAGCGTTTAATATCATCTTCCGTCTGATTATCAAGCCCCAGTAAAATAGTGCCTTCTACGCCGATACCATAGTCGTGATAGCGTTTGATTCGTTCTTTAATGTAATCGGAAGTATCATAAACAGCTTGATACACATACCAAGCGCCGGCTTGTGCTGCCAGGTCAAGAATTTCAGGGTCGTCTTCTATTGTGTGACTAATCCACTTTTTCTTGAAGGGAATAAGCTCTTTGAAGAGTTCTTTTTCCCACTCTTTGTTTTGAGCCAGGGAATTATCGACGATGAAAAGCCGGTTGTTATCGATCGTAGCCAACTCTTCTACCACTTTTTCTATAGGACGCGGGCGAAATATCCGTCCACCCAGGTAGGTAACCGCACATGGATAGCAACTAAAACGGCAACCACGGGAAGCATGAAACAAATCGACCATTTGCACACCTTTGTGATTGTACAGTTCGCGCTTGTACAGATCCCGGCGAGCAGGGCATACCGATTCGATAGGTGGTTGCTGCGTCATGTAGTTGTATATTTTTTTCAGTTGACCGTTGCGCCAATCTTCCAGTACTTGTTCCATGCGACCTTCTGCTTCGCCCAAAAATACGGCATCGGCATGGTTGACTGTTTCTTCAGCATGGAGCATCGTCGAAATACCTCCAAAGATGACCTGTTTACCCCGTTTTTGAAACTCCGCAGCAATCGCCCAACCTCGTTTTACCTGCGTACTCAACATCATGGAGATAGCTACTAAATCACAATCTTCGTCGAAATTAACCGGCTCTACATTTTCATCGGTAAACGAAACATCTACATATTCGGGCAGCGTAGCAGCAAAAGCTACCGGGCCATGAGGAGGAAGATTGAAAGTTGTTTGTCCTTTCAGTTTCTCCCAGCGAGGATAAATGAGTTTTAATTGCATAGTTTATTCATATTTATTTTGTCTAAAAGATAATCCGTTCCAAGCAGTTAGCACAAGTATTAACCGCGGTCAAAGGGATACCGGCTTCAAAACAAACACTTTCGCGTTTGAATTGGTAGAGGCCACCTCCTATAATGATAGTCGATTGTTTTTGACTCATTATTATTTTTCTCCGTTTTTTTCTATTTGTTTTGAAAACAATACCGTGCAAAAGTATAACAATTTAGCCATATTTTCAAAGAGATGGCTTATACTTTAAAAAAATTTATTACATTTGTCGCCATGAGTATGTGTAAAAAGCACGTTTCACCGTTATCGTGAGGTCGAATACCGAAGCAATCCATTTTCTAACAATGATTTATGGATGGCTTCCTGCCACATTCCTCGCAGTCGCAATGACGAAATGAGGCTTTTGACACAGTCTCATGTACACCACTATTTTTGTTAAAATGAAAAAATATTTTTGTCGAAATAAAATGAATGAGAACATGAAAAAAGCCAGGGTATTTGTTTATTTCCTGTGGATGTTTTACCCATTCCTGATAACACAAGCAGGCGATAAAACAAAAAATCTAAAATTAGGCGTGGAGTTCGGTACCGGCATATATTTCGGGGATCTAATCATGCCGGAAAGAGTGCGCGAAAATAAATCTACCTACCCCTATTCTTATATGGATGATTATGGTGTTATTGATGGCGATGAGTTAATAGTCGGGCCGTATGTGGGTGTAAAATCCGAATATTTCCTGTTGAGGAATCGATTGGGTATTACTGCCGGATTGCGTCTTTCGAGTTTTTCCACCTCGCTTCATTCGGATGGAGATTATTTTTTGTGGCTGCTCAAACAAGAACATGTTTATACAGATTATGTCAAAATTCGCGAGATCAAACAAAACAGTTTTTATATAGGAATACCGTTGGAAGTCCGTTTCTTTCCGAACAAGAGGGAATTGCCTTTTCAACATTATTTTAAGTTCGGTGCCTCATTCAATTACCGGATTCAAACGAACAACAATATCCTGTTTATGCGCGAAGAGATGAGCCGCTATGCCGGAGAGATTGAGGCGGAAATCGACAATCCAAACGATTTCATCATCAATCTTTATCCCGCAATTGGGTTTAAGATAGGTCGCCAAAAAGCTACCTGGTTCAATGTAGAATTTCAGCTTCCCGGAGCGATAGTCAGCCGAAACGCTTTTCCTCTGATAAAAACGAATGCCGGGCTGGGCTTTCAACTTTCGGTACAGATACCTTTAGGAAAAACGGTTCCCATTGGTTCGGAATAAATTTAATGATTAAAACTATGGTAAGATTTATTTTTATGAAAAAATATGGATGTATATTGGCAAGCTTGTTTTTGATGCTATCTGCGTGTAATGAAAATGAACTGGATAAAACAATTTTTATTCCGGATAGCGATGATTCTAATTTACCGGCCTATACCGAATGGGGATACAATTCTTTCGGTGCACAGTACGAACGGCTTTATTTCGTAGCGACAAACGCTGTTGTTCCCTGTAAAATAACGTATCGTAACGGGTTCCTGAATTTCCATTTGATTGGCAATGCCGTCGGCAGCCCGGGTATGGGCTATTATTCTGCCGAAGATATGATGTTGACTTTCACTTTTCCCTCTTCACCGATGAACGATTATAAAGATTTAGTTGCGCTCGACAATACAGTCATCGATTTGACCTCTGAAGCTTGTATCTTAAAAATGGAAAAAGACGGAAAAGGAACCACCATCGTACCCCTGGAAGGTCGTCTGTTTTTCAAACGGGCGCAGTTATTAAGGATTGATGGAGAAGAAAACCGAGTGATTCTTTCCGGTTATTTCGATGTGAAATTCCTGAACAGCAATAACTGGCCGGAAGCTATTTCGAATGGTCGTTTTGATGTGGGGATCAATAAAGATTTTTATCAGTCCCCACCTGTTCTTTAATGCTTACAAAATAATTTTCTCAAAATATTCAATCGTTTTTTTCAATCCTTCTTCCAACTGCACGTTAGGTTCCCAGTCTAACAGAGATTTTGCACGGCTAATATCCGGTTTCCGTTGTTTCGGATCGTCCATGGGAAGCGGGCGGAAGGTGATTTTGGACGACGACCCCGTCAGTTCTATGACTTTCCGGGCAAGTTCAAGCATGGTAAATTCATTCGGATTGCCGATGTTGACCGGGCCGATAACTGTATCGTCCGTATTCATCATGCGTACCATGCCTTCTATTAAATCGTCGACATATTGAAAACTCCGGGTCTGCGTTCCTTCTCCGAAAATAGTCAGGTCTTCGTTTTTGAGCGCCTGAATGATAAAATTGGAAACGACCCGTCCGTCATTCGGATGCATCCGAGGGCCATAGGTGTTAAAGATGCGGATGATTTTTGTCTTCACGCCATTCATCCGGTGATAGTCCATGAAAAGAGTTTCGGCACAACGTTTGCCTTCATCATAACAAGAACGGATACCAATCGGGTTGACATTCCCCCAATAGGATTCTGTTTGCGGATGAACGGCAGGATCACCGTATACTTCGCTGGTTGACGCCTGCAATATTTTGGCTTTGACTCTTTTCGCCAATCCGAGCATATTGATCGCACCTACTACAGAGGTTTTAATCGTCTGTATCGCATCGAATTGATAATGGACAGGTGATGCAGGACAAGCCAAATTGTAAATCTCATCCACTTCCGCATAATACGGGAAACCTACATCGTGACGGATATTTTCGAAATACGGATTTTCCAGTAAATGAGCAATGTTCTGTTTCGCGCCGGTGAAATAGTTGTCCACACTTATCACCTCATGACCGTTGTTGAGCAATTTTTCACATAAGTGAGATCCAACAAAACCGGCACCTCCGGTAACTAAAATTCTTTTTTTAAGCATACTACAGTTTTTAATACCCGTTTATAACCGCCCGTCTACCCATCGTCTGTCAATGATAGCTTTTGCGTCGAATATAACGGTTCCTTGTTTATAATATTTTTCGAAATTGAAAGATTTAAATTCGTTATGAGCCACAGCCAGTATAATGGCTGAATAAGATTTGTCCGGATCTGTTTTTTTCAGCATTTTCACCCCATATTTTTTGTGCATTTCTTCGGCGCATACCCAAGGGTCGTACAAGTCGACTTTGACGCCAAATTCCCGAAACTCTTTGTAGATGTCCATGACTTTAGTATTGCGGATGTCGGGACAATTTTCTTTGAATGTTACGCCCAGCATCAATATGGTCGCCCCCTTGATTTTGTGTTCTTTCTGTATCATCAACTTCAAAACTTTGTGGGCGATGAAAGGAGCAATGCTGTTATTCACGTGTCGTCCGGACAGTATGACTTGTGGAATATAACCCAATGCTTCCGCTTTATTGGCCAGGTAATAGGGGTCGACGCTGATACAGTGCCCACCCACCAATCCGGGACGATATTTCAGAAAGTTCCATTTAGTACCCGCCGCGTCCAATACATCATTGGTGTCGATTCCCATGCGGTCAAAGATCAACGCCAATTCATTCACAAAAGAGATGTTGACATCCCGCTGAGCGTTTTCGATGATTTTCGAGGCCTCAGCGACTTTGATGCTGGATGCTTTATATGTCCCGGCCGTGATAATGGATTGGTAGAGTTTATCTATTGCCTCGGCGATGTCGGGCGTAGAGCCGGAAGTGACTTTCTTGATATTGGCCAGTGTATTTACCTTATCTCCTGGATTGATCCGTTCCGGACTGTAGCCGGCGAAAAAGTCGACATTGAACGTCAAACCGGAGGTGTGTTCGATAACTGGAATGCAATCTTCTTCCGTACATCCGGGATAAGTCGTTGATTCGTAAATGACAATATCGCCTGCTGAGATAACTTTACCTACGGTTTCCGATGCTCTTATCAGAGGCTTTAAGTCGGGAGAATTAAAATGATTGATTGGCGTCGGTACGGTGACGATATAGATGTTGCATGATTTCAGGTCGTCTTCACGGTGCGAAAAAGAAAGACCGGAATCCGCATGGGTTTCCTGCAGTTTCAACACAGCAAGCATACCGTCCAAGTCGGCCTCCTGTGTATGATCCCGACCTTGTTGCAACTCTTCAATGCGAGATTGATCAACATCATATCCCAGCACCCTGTATTTTTTAGCAAATTCAATGGCTAACGGCAAGCCCACATAACCCAAACCGATAATCGCAATTTTGTGCATTGTTGATATTATAGGTAGGCGCAAAGGTAGCAATTATTTTCCGTTATAAAACTAATTCATACGGAATAATCCATATTTGAGCATACACATAAAAGCTCGCAGGCCATCTCGCCATCCTATCTTTTTCCCTTCTTCATACGTACGTCCATAATAAGATATACCTACTTCGCAAATCTTCACATTAGGGTATCGGGCTACTTTAGCTGTAACTTCAGGTTCAAAGCCAAAACGTCTTTCTTGCAAAGAAATAGACTTTATAATATCTGAACGGAATAGTTTGTAGCAGGTTTCCATATCTGTCAGATTCAGATTTGTAAACATATTGGAAATAAACGTCAGCAGTTTATTTCCTATAGAATGCCAAAAGAAAAGAATACGATGAGGTCTTCCTCCCATAAAACGAGAGCCAAACACTACGTCAGCGAAACCTGCGACAACTGGTTTTAATAGAATATTATATTCTTCAGGATCATATTCCAAATCGGCATCTTGTATAATCACATAATCTCCGGAAGCCTCTTTTATTCCTCTATGAAGGGCAGCACCTTTACCCATGTTTACCGGTTGTTCGTAAAGTTTCATATTTGCTTCGGGATGGCTGGCAATATATGCTTTTACCACTTCAACAGTGTCATCTTTAGAGCAATCGTTTACAATAATAATTTCTTTCTCAAAACCATCTATCAGACTCACAGATAACACTTTGTCTAAAATCAAATGAATCGTCTTTGCTTCATTATAAGCTGGAATAACAATCGAGAGTTCCATGTGTATGTAATTTTATTTTAAGTCTGTAATTGTTTACTTATTTCACTGCTGTTTCCGACTTTCCAAATTCATAAAGACAAACCCAAGCGTTATCTGCAGTAAATTCTTTCAACTTGCTGGCAAATAGCTCAAGATTCCTGTGAAAAAAAATAGGATCCATAATAATCCAATATTTTCCTTTCAGTTGCTTTAATCCCTCCATGCAAAACTTTTCTGCATCCTCTGGGATTAATCCTGCTATACTTTCACCTCCATCTACCATGCCTTTAATTTGTGAACTGCTGATTTTTACAAATCCTGTGTCATTGTAGTATTTGAAAGCAGCAGCCGATTGCCAAGTAAGGTAAAGATTTTCATCTTTCTGGATGTTTTCCTGTATATATGTAATGGATGTTTTAATTTCATGCCGACTGATCTTAAACTTAGAAGAAGATCCGGATAATATAAATATTACAGGGATAACAATTAATAGAAATGGTTGTAATTTTTTTATTTTTAGCCGATCGAAAATAAATCTAACGAAAAAACCAAATGAAATAGAACAAATGATCATGATGCACGGCAAAATATACAGCACTAATCTTAAATAAAAGGCTGTTGCCCAATGATAGGATTTATATGAATATAGAACAAAAGGATAAAGCTCGATTATAGACAATATAAAATGCAACAAGATTGGTACACAGGTAAAAATAAGCAGTTTAATCTGCTTAGTCCAGATCAGGCGGATAATGCCGCTTATGAATAAAAAATATACGCACCATCCAACTTTCGGATTAAATGAAGACAACGAAAAAGTGATGACCTCAAATCTTTCATACAGAAATTGAACCATTTCAATAGGATTTAACGGGGGAAAAGCGTCGCATTTCGACCACCAGTTTTTCATCATTCCGTCTAAAGGATGTTTGTATATAAAAAAGAAATAGTATACGAGGAAAGCAGAAAGCCAACTTGCCGCAACAATTAACAACGGTTTTATCGCTTTTTCCCGTTTGGTCGAAAAATAGTCGTAAAGTAAATAAATTCCGCAGACAGACAATGCTATCGGAGCTACATTCGATAGAAAGACAGACAATACACCTGCAATCCCCAATGTGTAATATTTATTCGATACTTTCTGGTAATCTTTTTGTGTAAAATAGAACATAGACAAGAAAACAAACACTTCTACCATATATTGTTTGGTTTCGCTCGAATACCAAATAAATGGTATGTTGAAAACAAAAAGAGATAATGCCATCACAATTTCACTGGAATCGGGCAAGTTTTTCTTGACAATTTTATAAAAGAAATAAAGTGCAGCAAAAAAACAAATGAATGGAAAAATCCAGAACCCATACTCTACATTTGGCAATAAAGTAGAAAATAATTTTTCAATTTGTAAAAACAAAACAGGCGCTACTTGACCGTAATCAAGTGGACGCAGCAATTCCAAACTGTTTTTGTGGATCAAATTGAGCGCTACCCAGGCTTCGTCTATCCACAAACTACGATTGTACAGAAACTGCGACAAGTGCAACACGGCTCCGGCAATAAGAACCAAGACTACAATAACATTTTCCACAAAACGCTTTTCACCGTAATGCCCGAATGAGGAAAACAACCGTTTTTCCCACTGATTAGAATTGAGAGTATGCATAATATTTTTATTATTCCGGGGGCAAAGGTAAAATATAAGTTTTTAATTACCAACAACATTTTCATTTTTTATTTCAACACAAAAGATAAATATTGCGTAGTTGATATTTAGAGTGATATTTAGGTAGACTCAAAGGTAGCAATTATTTTTCTATTTCCAGCCCTGTTTCCGTAATCAAAGAACTTTCCTGATAAGAATCATAATCCGTATTTACTTGCCACAGATTGTGTCCTGCATGATCATTTATATTTTCTGCCGCCAAAATACCCATCAGCAAAGAATGATCTTGATTGTTATATTTGAACGCCCTATAACGACGATACATTGCAAACCGGAAATCGTTTGAATATAATCTTCCAGAGGTTTCAAATCTTTTTTATATCCTCTGTGATAAGTTGGATAGGAGCGGTGAATCTTATAGACATACCCGTCTTTGACTGGATAATTTTTCACCAAACCGGATTTTTGTATTTCTGCTTTTGCCCGACTAATGTATTCCGGTTCGGAAAGATTCCAAAATTCATCTTCATCATAGCACCAATATTCTAAAGCGAGGATGCTTATTTTATTTTCGCCGTATAACTCCGGGATCCAATTTCTGAAGTTCGTAACCCGCCCCATCATCAAATCGGTGGAATGAACGTAAAGCCAATTATCGTCAAATAAATCGGTTCCTTCTACTTTGAGATAGACGATGATGGCATTTCTATATTTTAACTTTTTCAAGGAAGTTTCTATTGCTACCGGCAACGGGATAAAAGAAAAATTTGTTTTTGTAAAAAATCCGTGTAAGCCGGTCAAGCATTTTATAGTCTCGCTGCACGACATCCAGCCATAATTTATTAACACGCGTATCGTAGGAGAAAAGCGATGAGGACCTATATCTACTGTGTAATTCCAGTGTTTGATACTTTTGCGATTTTCTTTTTTGTTATTTTTTGTTTAATTGTAAGTTCACTATAATCAATAATTTAAAGAATAGTCGCTTTTTTCGCAAGTCGATAGCACAATATATGCATAACAATATTCATTTTTCTGAGCGCAAATAATAGAATATTAATTTGAAATATACAACTCATTAAATCTGTAATTGTTTACATACTTTATTTCACAACTGTTTCCGGCTTTCCAAATTCATAAAGACAAACCCAAGCATTATCTGCGGTAAATTCTTTCAACTTGCCGGCAAATGACTCAAGATTCCTGTGAAAAAGAAGAGGATCCATAATAATCCAATATTTTCCTCTCAATTGTTTTAATTCCTCCATGCAAAACTTTTCTGCATCCTCTGTGATTAATTCTGTTATACTTTCACCTCCATCTATCATGCCTTTAATTTGTGAACTGCTGATTTTTACAAATCCGGTGTCATTGTAGTATTTGAAAGCACCAGCCGATTGCCAAGTAAGATAAAGATTTTCATCCTCTTGGATGTTTTCCTGTATATACTTAATGGATGTTTTAATTTCATGACGGTTGATATTAAACTTAGAAGAAGATCCGGATAATAAAAATATTACAGGGATAACAACTAATAGAAATGGGTGTAATTTTTTTATTTTTAGCCGATCGAAAA
>JAISFI010000306.1 GCA_031263685.1 Dysgonamonadaceae bacterium
TTACTGCGTCTTCCGCTTTGATTTCTATTTTTACCATATTTTTTTTGCTGCAAAGGTAGTTATTTTATCTCAAATAAGCAATTTTATTCCTCAATTATTTACCGAGGTTAGTATATAACCATGTTGTTTGAAAAAGAAATTTAGCATAGAAGTTATATGGCTATTTTTCAGGTATATAAAAAATATTCCTTTACATATGGTTATAATAGAGCGGGAATTTCAGTTCAAAAATCAAAAAATATTTGCTTTTGGGAATTTTCTTTTACCTGCCACCGCTGTCAAGGTCAGAGAGCGCTGACAAGGTTGGAACGGAATCCGGTGAAAAGAAATTGTACGCTCATTTAAAAAAATGTGTATCTTTGGCATCAGAAACCATTTTCAGACTGATCATTGATGATTACCCCGGATTCGAATAATCCCGTTTTTCAATTGGCCGCCGATTTTGTGAACCAGACCTCGCAGCATATTTTCCTTACCGGGAAAGCGGGGACAGGGAAAACGACCTTTTTGAAACATATCCGGCACACAACGCACAAGAATTGTATTGTAGCTGCGCCAACGGGCGTGGCGGCGATCAATGCCGGCGGGATGACGCTTCATTCACTGTTCCAGTTGCCATTTGAACCGTTTGTTCCCGGTATGGATTTCCGCAATTCCAAAGAACGATTCAGATTTTCGGCAGCCAAGCGCGACATGCTGCAACGCCTGGAACTTCTGATCATCGACGAGGTGAGCATGCTCCGTGCCGATACGCTCGATTCCATCGATTCCATGCTGCGTTATATACGCCGTAGCGATCGTCCTTTCGGAGGCGTGCAGATGTTGTACATCGGCGATATGTTCCAATTGCCGCCGGTAGTGAAGGAAGAGGAATGGAGTTTCCTGTGTGGGCATTACCAGTCGCTTTTATTTTTTAATTCAAAAGCAGTAAAGCGTGTGCCGCCGGTTTACCTCGAACTGAAAAAAATATACCGCCAGCGCGAACAGTCTTTCGTGGATCTGCTCAACCGCGTACGCAACGACGAACTGACGCAGGACGATTTGCTGGCGCTCAACCGACAGTATCAGGCGGGCTTCAGACCGCCCGACGGCGAGAAATATATCACGCTCACCACCCGTAACGCTAAAGCCGATGTCATCAACAGCCGGGAACTAAACCGGCTGGGCACTCCTGCGTACCGTTTCGAAGGCGAAATCAAGGGCGAATTTCCCGAATATTCGTTGCCCACCGCAATGACGCTTACTTTGAAAGAAGGCGCCCAAATCATGTTTATCAAGAACGATACGGGCGAGGATCGCCGTTACTACAACGGAAAACTCGGAACCATCGCATGTATCGGTAAAGACAGGATCGAGGTGCGGCTCGAGGGTTCGGGCGATGTGATTGCCATCGAAAAGGAGACCTGGAAAAATATCCGGTATTCGCTCAACAAGGAAACAGCCGAAATAGAGGAAGAGGAATTAGGCTCTTTCGTCCAATATCCCATCCGTTTAGCTTGGGCCATCACCATACACAAGAGCCAGGGCTTGACTTTCGAGCGGGCCATCATCGATACGGGCGACGCTTTTGCCCCGGGACAGGCATACGTGGCGCTGAGCCGCTGCACATCGCTCGAAGGCATCGTGCTTCTTTCGCAGATCACACAACGGAGCGTACAAACCGACTCCCAGGCAGTGCAACTGTCGAAGTCGGAAAAGAAGCAAGCCGAATTGCAACAGATATTTGAAAAAGAGAAAAAACGCTTTTGGGCCGAACGGTTGTTGTTGTATTTTGATTGTAAGGATTTGATCAGCATCCCGCGCAATCTTAGCAAAATGGTGGAGGAAAAAATCTCGGATGATTTCGTTCCGGCGCAAAAACTTGCCAAAAGTATGCTGGAACAGGCTTATCGTATACAAACGGTGGCTGCCCGCTTCCAGGCGCAATTGAGAGCCATCGTGCAGCAACCGACAGAAGATCCGGTACTGTTGACCGACCGTTGCTGCAAAGCCGTGACTTATTTCCATCAGGCCGTCATCGAAGGGATGCTTTCGCCTTTGCAGCAGTATATCAATGGTTTTAAGATAAAGAAAGCGAAAACATTCTATAAGAACCTTTGCGGCTTGGAACTCGACCTGAAATTGTTCATCGAGAACATGAAAAAGGTACGGTACAACGATATTCCATTAGCCGGGAAACTTGTTTTGCCTATTCCGGAGCGTGAGGGACTGTACCGGACTCCTGTAAAAACGGGAGAGCCAATCTCAAAAACGCCGGAGCCAAAAATGCCGGTAAATAAAGCCAGACCGGAGCAACACGAACACCCGCAGTTTGAGGAACAACAGGTGCGCATCCCATCGGCCAGGCAAAGTTTTGAATTGTTCCGCCAAGGACTTTCCATGAAGGAAATCGCCCAAACGCGCAATATAGGCGAAACAACGGTGGCATCGCATCTGGCGGAATTTGTGCTGTCCGGAGAATTGCCTGTCACCGACTTTGTTCCGCAAGAAAAACTTTCCGAATTGTTGCCATGGGTACAAGCCGCCATTGCCGAGGATAACCTGCGCCTGGCGCCCATCAAGGAGTCGGTTGACGAACTGTTTTCATACAACGACATCTGTTTCGTGATGAGTTATTGCCTCTACGAGCGGAACAGGAAGAATTGACCGAGGATGAATCATTTCGCCCTTCCGATGCGACACTTTCAAATACAACGTTTTATAGCGAATAACTTCAGGCTAAAAAAAAATAAAAAAAGTACATTTCTAATTTCTTTTTGCTTATCTTTGGGCGTTAAATCAAAATTCAAAATCTAATCAATTGAATGTTATGGAAAAATCTATTTTTTTATGGACAATAGCAATTATGTTTTTCGCTGTTGCATGTACAAGAGAAGATGATTGGGTTGATGATCCGATCGATGATGGGAGTGAAATAATTTTCACCGATGCTGAGCTAAAGGTTATATATCAAATGCGAAACGAAAACAACAGGGTAGGTATTGAAGAAGCTACAAAGTTCGCTCATGATGTGATTACCTTTTTGGAGGAAGAGGCAACGGTTAAATCGGGGATGACTCGAAGTATCCGTTCCGTTACGCCTGTAAAATTTGGAAAGCAAACCGATGGCCCTCAAGTCGGAGGGCAGTGATATGGTTGAATTTCCGGATACGGCGGCATATATTTTTAATTTTGGCGAAGATGACGGATACGCCATTATTTCTGCCGATACGAGAATTGACGCACCCATACTGGCTTATGCGGGAGGCGGCTCGTTACATGAAGAAACGGACAACCCCGGGTTAGGATTGTTTCTGGAAGGCGCGGAAGGCTACATCATGCGTTCTATCGTTGAGGCGGAGCAAAGAAGAGACTCTTTGATCAACGATATTATCGCCAAACTGGATGACCGGATTGATCCGGAAACAAAATCACTAAGCGATCTTATGAAAGATATAAAGAAACAAATAAGAGTTACCACGACGACAACGCCGCTGATGACGACCGCCAAAGTAGCGCCTCTTTCTCCCGTAGAATGGGGACAGGGAGACGCGAACAATGAACCTTTCTGGAGGAATGTCAGGTATAAAAACTGTTCAGCCGGTAGATCCCCTGCCGGTTGTGTAGCAATCGCAACTGCCCATATCATGTCTTACTGGAAATATCCTACCGACTATAACTGGTACCTGTTGAATCAATATACAGCTATCCCTTCGCTTACACGTTTAAAGAACCATAAAGGTTGGAGTGGTGATATCACAAAAGCTCCTCCTTCCGTACAAGCACAGGTTGCGAATTTAATAGAATGTATCGGGTGTAATGTAAAAATGTCGTATGGGTGTGGCAGCAGCAGTGCGGACGCTGACGACGCCATCAAGTATTTAAGAAGCCTCGGTTATCTGGGAGGCGGGAAATACGATTATAACTATGATTGGATCAGATCTTCGCTGTATAACAAGCGACCCGTATTTATGGGAGGAAATTCTTCGAGAACCTCGCATAAATTTTTAGGAATCACCTGGTACACTTATGATGAGGGACATGCATGGGTGGTTGACGGATATCTGGAGCAAATACAAGCGGTAACAACCAAAATGGAATTGGTTGATAATAACGGGAAAACAACGCTTCTCTCTACCTCAACAAGCCTGAATAATGTAAAATATCTGCATCACAACTGGGGCTGGAACGGGCATCACAATGGTTATTATGTTGCAGGGAGTTTCAACACCAATGAGGAACCCAGGCCTTCAGATACAAAATCCGGAGAATCCGGTAATTATCAGTATAGTATAGATACCTATCTGAATATTTGTCGCTAAAATTTAAAGATATGAAACGGACATTATTGATTATCGGGATGGTCGCATTGATGTTTCATGCATGTGATCAGGAAGACTGCGGGTGTAGTTTGGGGCCGGAAGATTTTTTTAAATCTTACATTTCGTACTATGTTGACTGTAAAGGTGAAAACAGTATGCGTGTTCAAATGTTTATCAAAAAGATAAATCCATCTACAAATATCATAGGAGGGAGTCGCGATTATACTTGGCGAGTCGGCGAAACAAATCCGAATATTTTCTCCGTTGCAGACGGCATCGCCATGCATATACACGGACACGAGTGGAGTGTGGAGGAAAGACCGGAACGGGATACCTGCATTTTTTATGATACAAAATATGATGCAGACAGAAAGAAAGGATTTGAAAAATACCGCGATCTCACAGGGGACACCTGTTTCAATCAGGTATTACGTGAACCTCCTACTACAGTATATGCGATCATTACGCCGCTTCAGCACATTACCATCACGGCGGATAAGGATTTCAGCGAGGAATATGAGGCAGGCAGCGATTTAAGCGGTTTGTTTACGGTTTACTTTGAAGATCCGTATTCTGTGATCAAAAACGGCTACAGGGATATCGAAAATACTTACAAATATACCGAAGGCCTTCCTTATGCTCAATCTGTCGTTAAAGCCCGGCTGTCCGAAGCCAATTTTCCCGAGCGGCCGTTCATTGGGGACGAGTGGGAGCTTTTTCTGGATGTGGCGCCGGAAGAAACGGGAACGTATACTTTCCATATCAAGGCAACTTTTGTGGACGGAACCGTATTGGAGGCTGTCGCGCCGCCTGTCAATATTCAGGGGCAAATGAAGGAGAGCCGCTAAGAAGCCATGGAGCATCCGGGATTTCCCAAAACCTCAGCGGCGCTCAGCGCACCATTACATTTAATATATTTAATATGATGAGAAGAGGTTCAAACGGCCTCTTCTCTTTTATATAAAGAATCATGAAACAGTCTGTTTACTTTTTCCCATTCTTCCTGCTCGCATGTCTTGCCTGTACAGACAGGGATGACAGGGAATATTTCCCTCCTCCGCAACGAACCGTACTGATTTATATGGCTGCGGACAACAATTTATACAAAAATGCCCGGTTGGATATGGAGGAAATGTTGAAGGCCGAAATTCCGGAAAATAATCATTTGTTGGTATATTTGGATGTTCCCGAGCGCACAGATGATGAATGTCCCGCATTACTGGAAATGAAGGGCGGAGAATTTACGGTTGTCAAGCAGTATGGGCAACAGAATTCCGCATCGGGAGAGGTGCTGCGCACTGTGATTCAGGATGTCGTTGCCGGATTTCCTGCCGAAAGCTACGGATTAATCCTCTGGTCGCATGGAACAGGATGGTTACCTGAAGGCGTTTTTGAGAACCTGAATCGTCAAAAAGAAATTCAATCGTTCGGAAAAGACGGGAACAGAGAGATGAGTATTATGGAATTAGCCGAATCCATTACCATCGACTTTGAGTATATCATTTTTGATGCCTGTTTGATGGGAGGTATTGAAGTCTTTTATCAGTTACGGAATAAGGCA
This sequence comes from Dysgonamonadaceae bacterium, assembly GCA_031263685.1. Lineage (GTDB taxonomy): Bacteria > Bacteroidota > Bacteroidia > Bacteroidales > Azobacteroidaceae > JAISFI01. The sequence continues at coordinate 5,863 of JAISFI010000306.1, forward strand.
AACATCGTGATCGCTTCTCCCACGGAAACATTGGTTGCAGGGTTTCCCTACAGCGAAATAATCCCTTCTCTGTTTACCCCTGTTCCAAGCTATGCCGAAATAGCGCAAAATTATATGCATTATTATAAAAATAAGACAGGAAACTTGCAGTCTGCCTCTATTACAGTGGTTGATACGGAACAATTGGAAGCGTTAGCGGATATATTCTATGCTCGGCTATAAATTGAGTTATCATAAAGTTGAAAATTTAAAGTTAAAAGCGTATCTAAATCTTCTTTTGCATCTCCATTGATTACTTTTTGCAGTGTTTTGTCTA
>JAISFI010000363.1 GCA_031263685.1 Dysgonamonadaceae bacterium
CCGGATTTTGAAACTTCGTCAAAAAAATAACCGACAGGAATATTGAATATAGATGCAATTTTTTCCAAATCAGCCCCCTGTATTTTATTTGCGTTTATACACCTATGCAAATTAGCTTCACTCATATCAATATCCTTGGATAATTTCTTCAAGCCTCCGGCTCTATTTTCTGCAAGCTCTTTAATTTTTAATAAGTTCATTATAAATTGTTTAATATTTATTAACTACAATTGCCGACTAAAGTATTTGCAAGTGACTATAAAATAATATAGCTTTGCACCATAAATATAACAACAAACAAATAAACAACAAAATTATGGACAAAAAAATTAGTGATTCCGAAAAACTGAACGCGTACATCTCGTCTCTGCCTCATGGGACGAGGTTCAGGTTTGCAGTAAAGATTGCGGAAGGTTGCGAAGTAACGCTTCCGACCATTGACAGGTGGCGAATGCCGGACATTAGAATAAAGGATGTATACAAGGAAAGGATTGAACAGATCGCAGGGGTGAAGATATTTTAAAACAACATATTAAAACAAGTAATTATGGAAACAACAAGATTTAGACCTATTTCAAGAAGCACCTCTTTTTTGAGGGCTTTGAGAGACGTGAAAATAGACAAAGAAAACGAGACCTGCTCGTATGTAAAGCTGGGCGTCCGCAAAACGATAAGCGGAGAAAAGTTCAGAAGGCTGGCGGACTTAATCTGTCATAACAGGATCAGTGAACCCAATAACCGGATGGCTATGGGCGTAAAGTGCACGGCAAACGGTATGGGATTCGTAGTTATAGACAGAACATTTTACGGAGAGTTTTAGATAACAATTAAACAGACAACAAGCTATGGAAGAAATTGTAGACAAAGGAGGAAGGATTTTAATAGTCTGGGGCGAAGTGGGGAGGCTGGCTGCGCTTTTCAACTGCTCGGGCCAGACGGTTCGCAATGCTCTCCGCGGGGGAGTGGTATCAGAGCTGGCCGACCGGATCCGCGCAGAAGCACTCCGGAGTGGCGGGGTAGAGAGGAAAAAGAGGATCAGAATCTTGAAGGAGGAGGTATAATGAAAACGATACACAAATACAAGCTGAATCCCGACTTCGTGCAACGCATCTCAATGCCGAAAGGCGCAAAACCGCTATGCGTCCGGGAATTAGACAATGAATGTTATATGTGGGCGCAGATTGATGACAAACATCCAACATCAGAAATGGAGGTATATGCAATCGGAACAGGATGTGCGATGCCTAAAAAAAGCTTGAACTACATAGGAACGTGCCAGTTTAAATACGGTTTTGTTTTTCATTTCTTCTGGACTTGGGTCACTCGTGATGAATCAACCGATAATAACGATTAAAACAAACACTATGGAAACAGTAACAGCAAAACAGATTCACGAGAGTTTTGATGCAGCCGCCGACAATCTCGTAAACGCGGCAAATGTATTTTTCGTCAATTACGACGATGCATTGAAAGTTATTCGTGACAAAGAAGACGAGGCAACAGACAGTATATATACTCGCATAAAAGAGGATGTTCCGGCAATCCCGTTCGCGGAAAAAGCGAAACGTCTCAAGTCGTTAGGATTCACCGGCGCAAGGGAGGCGGCGGAATTTACCCGATTGGAAAAGCGGGAAAAGAACAGGGTGTCCAAACTGTGGAAATTATATCATAAGACGGAAAGAGTGTATACCAGACAAATCGACGCGCTTAAGAGCCAAAAAGAAGATTTTGACCTCGTTCTTTATTACAGGAAACAATACCCCTTTCTTAAGTTTATCACCGATGAGCAACTGAACGGAATATGTAAAAAATATAGACTTGTCTATTCGGGGGTGAATAATTACACCGGTGAGGTACCGGACAAAAACCTGAAAGAAATCGAAGATACGGAAATTAAGGACCGTGACTTAAGACCCACTATCTACCATTATAAAATGAATGATATTGATCACGGATCTGTCTCTTTTGATTGTGACATTGAAATGTATAAATCTGATGTTAAGGAGTATGCCAAAAAGTTAGGTCATAGTTGGGTTCAATGGGATAGCATATCAGTTTTAATAAAAAGGGATTATGAATCCTTATATATTGCAGCTCCCAAATCGCATTTCAAAAATCTGAAACTAAGAGAAAAAATGGGCTTTGGATTCTTTACTGCAGTCAAAATACAAGTACAACCGGCCCCCAAAGACCCGATCGTATTCAAGTTTGTGAAAGGCGGCGTTCTGATTATCTCCAAATGGGGAGAAGAAGCGAACGATCCGGCGCTTACCGTACCGGAATTGAACTGAAATAATTAAATAACAGAATCATGAAGATAGAGTTAGAAATCAGCGCCAATACATCGGGATTTAAGGATGCGTTGGCCGAAGTAAAGAAGGAGTTGATAGAGGTCGGTCAGATGACTGATGAAGTGATGTGTTTCCGGAAGCCGGTAAATATACCGGATTCATTTCCGGATATATTGGAGATATACAGGGAAAATACTCTGTATCGCAGAGCGCATTATGATATTCTGACGATACTTCACCGGAAGAAAATACACCCCATTGTTCAATATGACGTGGACGACTG
>JAISFI010000332.1 GCA_031263685.1 Dysgonamonadaceae bacterium
TACCCCTGTTTTTTAATTCGAAATTGCGCAAAACAGGCGGAAACTTCCTTTTCCCGACCGCAACATTGCCTTCGTTGAATGAAAGATTCCATTTTCGGACTGCAATATCCGTACTTCCGAAACTCGACATCGAAGTTGCGGACAGGAATATTGCGGTCGACAATCGGAAGTTTTCCGAACATGTTCGGAAGTTTTCCGGACGCAGTCGGAAGTTTTCCGGATGCAGTCGGAAGTTTTCCGAACGCAGTCGGAAGTTTTCCGGACGCAGTCGGAAGTTTTCCGAACACAGTCGGAAATTTTCCGGATACAGTCGGAAATTTTCCGGATACAGTCGGAAATTTTCCGGATACAGTCGGAAATTTTCCGGATACAGTCGGAAGTTTTCCGGACACAGTTGATACTATACAGGCGTCCCACACATTGCAGAAGACTTGCATATTGATGCAAGTCTTCTGAAAAGCGTTTGGACGGATGAGGAACAACTCTCATAAGTATCCTGCACGCAGTATAACTGAAACAGAAACAATGGTTCTATTCTTCGAAATTACCGAAGAACTGAAGTTCCGGCAGCATCCACTGTTCGTTACTGTTAGTCTCGTCAACCTTGAACCGCAGATAGCGGAAAGGCTTGTTCGTCATCTCGGGATCAATCTCAAATTCGAAACCGTTTTGAATAAACTCCTCATCCTCGGCTGTTATCATTCCTGCAACATACTTGGTCATTCCCGAAGGATATACCAGCCTGTATTCGCCGAGTTTTTCCCAGTCGTTCATCCATGCTCCCGTTCCGTTCACTTCGACTCCAGACACGGTTGTCCATTCCGTCCAGTACTGGAGATTGGCTATCTGGCCTGCCTCAATATCCACCGGTTTGGGGTCATTGGTTCCCCAGAGCGAAAATACAATGGGACAAATTGCCGAGCCTATCGGGCTTCTGTTTCCCAGCCAGAATTTAAATCGACTGTAGGAGGCAGGCTTTTTCATGTCGATAGCGAAGTAAAACGGCTTGAACTGGATTTGAGTAGCCTGCGGAAAAAAATGCGTGCTGAAACTTACCAGCTGATAATACGGACCGTAGCCCACGCCGTCCGTGAACCTTGCCCAGTTACCGTCCGGACATGGAATGTTTCCCATATATTTGTACATGTCATTTTCATTCCCGTACGCCTGCCAGATAGTCGAGCCTTTTTCATCGCGCCCGAAAATATTCACTTCTTTGAGCGGCGTGATTGCCGTATCAAAAGGAAGAGCATAATTATTCCAGCGGTCGCGGATTTCGATTCTGAAATCGTGTTCCGTATCGTCGAAACCTCTGAACGAAGTCCTGCCATCCCTGGCATTCGAGTAGTACGTGTCATAATACTGAAAAAATCCCGTTGAATCGGCGACATACAGGGTAACAGCCATTTCCTTTTCATAGATGTTTTCCCAGTTGAGGAAAACTCCGCTGAAGGCCTGCTGAATTTTAAGTGTTTGCCTGAGCAAATCGACCGGAGGCGCCAAAGGGTTGATCGTTACGGATACCGGGGTTGATTCGTTTCCGCTTTTATCCAGGGCACGCAGGCTTACCGTATGCTCCCGGGCGGTTCCATAACCTTCGAGAGTAACAAAGTTTTTCTGCACCGAGGCAAAATACTCCCTTTCCAGGCCATCGTCAAGCGAATACACAGCCTTGACGCCCAGCAGATCACTGTCATCGGGCAGGAGGTAAGAAATTTTAGCTCCCCCGTTCAGGTTCTCCACCTGCGGATTTGTTACAGGACCCGGGGCATCGCCGTCCGTGGGGTCGTGCCAGTCCTTCACCTGTTCGCACGACAATGCTAACATTGCCGTCAAAACCATCATAAAAAAATATATTCTTTTCATCTCAAACTTAATTATTAATTGTTAATTATTAACTGTTAATTGTTCCCTACCATCCATAATTCTGTACCAGATTCGGATTGTTTGCCAGATTGCTTACCTTGATGGGCCATAAATAATCTCTCCTGCTGTACTGCAGCCGGTATATTTCCTGGATGGATATGTTTCCATTTTCATCCTGAACGACCCCGCGTATCGGTTTGCTGTTGAAATACGTTTCGGCGAGTTTCCAGCGTCTCAAATCCCAGAAACGGACGCCCTCGAAAGCCAGTTCGTTAAGGCGTTCGCGGCGTATGATGTCCCTCATGCCCGCCTTTGTCGAAGGCTTGTCCGGCTCGAGCGCATGATCGCGCCAGCTTTCCACCACGCCTCGCAGTCCGGTACGGTGTCTTATCGAATCAATGTATTCATATACTTCCGGGGTCGGCCCGCCGGCTTCGTTCAGCGCCTCGGCATACATCAGATACAGATCTGCCAGCCGGATTATGGGAAAGGCGTATCTTTCCGGCGTAAAACTGGAACTGGTCAGAGGTATCGAAGATTTAAAGTTGAGCAGTTTCTTGCAGAGATATCCTGTCGAAGGGCATCTCTGGAAAGTTCTCTGATTTTTATCCGGCGTCAGAGTGCCGAATCCTTCCACTCCCGAACCCAGCGTTACCCAGAGGTTGTCGTCCGCAGTTCTGCCATTGCCGTACAGCGTTCCGCCGCTGAATACTATGGAGCCGTAGAAACGGGCTTCGCGGTCGAAATAAATCCTGAATGTTTTATAGTTCTGCTGGATATAAAACCTGTCTTCAGCCGTAGCCGTGGTCATCTCCAGGGGATCGACATTCACCCAGTCCCTGTCCTCTTCGACAGGCACGCCGTTTTTTGTATAAAACTGTTCCACCATTCTGTACGTGGGAGCATAGTTGGACGATATTCCTCCGGCGGCATGTATTGCGGCAAAAGCGGGCTGGCATGCAGACTGCAAAGAGTATGTGTTTGTTCTCGATTCGCCCCAGATGATTTCGTCGTTCCATTTTTCGGTGGCGGCTCCCCTTACCTGCATCGCCTGAATGGTCTTTTCATTCAGGGATGATACCAGACCGGGGTTGACCGTCCGGAAATCATACAGGCGGTGTCGTGCCCGATCCGCCATATCTATTGCCTCTTTCAGAGCCTGCGCTGCTCTTTGCCATTTTTCCGCACTGTATGCCTGAGGGAAAAGACTGATTCCGCGTCTGTCTGCTATGTCCAGATAGTCGGGATTGGCGCCTTCCTCTTCCGTTCCGTTGAACAGGGGGCTTGCCGCCAGAGTCAGAAGCTGCGCCTTCACGGCAAGAGCTATTGCCTTCGTCGGTCTTCCCATGTCGTTTACGATGTCTTCTATACTTTCCGGCAGCAGTAGCGTTGCCGAATCAAGCAGTGAGGCGATGTAATCTACAACTTCGTCCACCGGCTCCCTGTACGGGCGCACATCGTTCTGCACTGCATCCACCACAACATTTTCCTTCATCAGCGGTATCGGTCCGTACATGCGGAACAGCCAGAAATGAAAGTACGCTTTCAGGAACAGCGCTTCGCCCGTCCAGCGTATGCGTTCTTCCTCTGTAAGGTCGAAGGGACGGTGAACGTTTTCGAGAAATATATTGCAGTCTCTCAGAGCGGTGAACAGCGGTTTGCCTCCATTCAGTCCGTATCCGCCTGGATTTGTAGTTGAATTGTATATGTTCTGGCTGCTTGCCCAGCAGTTTGCCAGAGGAGAATTGGTTCCCTGCCTGCCCTGGGAAAGGTACCAGAGCAGGTTGGACAGTCCCGATCCGTCAATGCTGAACCATATTTCGTCTCCGCCCATCAGGGCAGGGTTCGATCCGGGATTTGCAAATGCGGGAAGCCAGGAAAAAAGCCCGTAGAGAAAACCTTCCGCCTGATAGCGGGAGTTGAAAGCATGATCGACTGTTGTAATATTGTCGGGAACAACATCAAGATAGTCCCTGCAGGAAACAGTCAATACTGAAAATATTATAAATATAAAAATAATCTTTTTCATACTCATTATTGTTTATTAAAATGTAATGTTTATACCTATGTTAAGCACTCTTTGCAGAGGATATCCAAGTCCGTTGCCGCCCATTTCCACATCCCAGAGCTTGAATTTGCTGAACAGCAGCAGATTTGTTCCGCTCAGATAGAAACGGCAGGACGAGAGTTTCAGATGCGCAATCAGATTCCGAGGCAGTGAATAGCCTATTTCGGCGCTTTTCAGACGCAGGAAAGGGTTGTTGTGCATAAGCATGGTGTTGCGCTGATTGTTGTTGACGAGAGGATAGGTTGACAGGCGGGGCCATCCGGCATTGGGATTCGGCGAGAGTTCCGACCAGTAGTCGTCGGCAATGAACTTTGCCAGTCCCGTCTCGTGTATCTGCGTTTCCCTGTCGGGAACTCTGCTGTAGAATGGCGACATGGCGGAATAGTCTATCCAGAATGATGAACGCGCCGAACCCTGGAAGAAAATCGAAGCGTCGAAATTTTTGTATCCTGCCGACAGTCCGAATCCGTAATTGATTTCGGGGGTGGTGGGATAGCCGACCGGTACCTGATCCCGCTCGTTGATAACGCCGTCGCCGTCGATATCCTTATATTTGATGTCGCCTGCCATATATTCGCCAAAATCCTGACGCGGCGAAGCAAGCACATCCTCTTCGTCAATAAACAGGCGTTCGGCTACATATCCCCACTGCTGCGATACGGCATGTCCCTTCCGCGATCGCCAGGGTGTTCCCAGCAGTTCGTAATCGGGTTCCTCGTAATACTCGTATGTGGAACGCGCGTATGTGAAATTGGCTCTTCCAACCAGCCATGCATCCGCGTTGATACTGTGATTGTAGTCAAGGGATATGTCGATTCCCCTGCCTTTTGCCTCGCCCACGTTTACCTGCGGAGACGCCCAGAGTCCTATTTCGCTGGGAATATCGGCGCGGTTTTGAAGAATATTCGTTCTGTGTTCCTGAAACAGGTCTGCCTGAATATCAACCTTGCCTTTAAACAGTCCGAGTTCAATTCCCAGATTCGTTTTATATGACATCTCCCAGCCTATATTCGGATTGGCGTAATTTTTTATCTGTACGCCGCTTCTCGCTATACCGTCGAAATTTGAGCCGGTGATGTAATAGTTGTCCGCACTGGAGGCAAATCCGTTAAGCACTACTTCCGAAATATAGAAGAAACGGGTCTTGCTGATTTCGTCGTTGCCCACAAGACCGTAAGTTCCCCGGAATTTCAATTTTGAAATCACGTCTTCTATACCGCCTGTCCAGAATGATTCGTTTGACACATACCATCCCAGTCCGACCGAGGGGAAAAATCCCCAGCGGTGTCCCCTGTCAAACTTTTCGGAACCGTTGTATCCGAAATTGACTTCGGAGAAATAGCGCTCGTCGTAGCTGTAGGTGAATCTGCCCGCCAGTCCCAGATTTCGCGCCGGCAGCGAAGCCATGATGGTTTCGGCGTTAGCTGTAAGATAATTGCGTACAGTTCCCACGAGCATACCGCTGACAGCGTGTTTTTCGCTGAACGTACGGTTGTAGATAAGCGAGGCTTCCCCGTACAATACGCTGTTTACCGTTCTTTCGCCGCCGCCATACTGGATATCTTCCGTCCCCATGGTTGGATTCAGTTCGCTCAGCGTATATACGTCATTCATTCTGTCGTACGATTCTATTTCGTAGTAAAAGGGATTGTACGAGCGGTTAAGGTCAAAAGCCGACCTTCGGGTGGTGTTTCCCAGTATGCGCGCGGTCAGCCCCTCGAGCAGACCGTCCAGATTCTGGTTTATTTCCATCTGAGCCATCATTGTGCTGTTGCTCTCCTCCTTGTAGCCCTTCACCAGCTCGGCGTATGGATTCAGGTACCTTCCCGCCTGATAGCCGCCGAACAGAATGTGATCGGCGCCGGCATACTTCCTGTCGGGAGCAAAGTAGGCTGGAAAACGAACAGGACTGACCTGCAGCATTTTTTTGTACATGTTGCTTCCTCCGGTCATCGGACCCGTGTAATCGTCAAAATTGCCGTGTACGCGAATCGCGGCTTCCGTCGTTTTGGTGATGTCGATGTTAATGTTGGAACGGATCAGGTATTTCTTGTAATTGACATTGGTATTGAAATTGTTCCGTTTGTCCACGTTCAATATTCCATTGTCCTGCGTAATCGAGCCGGCGATATAGTACCTGACAATCTGTCCTCCTCCCGAAATGTTCAGATTGGCGCGCTGGTTGACTGCGGTCTTGCGGGTCAGCATATCCATCCAGTCCACAGCGGGATACACATACTGATTCCTGTCGGGATCGCCTGTCATCTCAATCTGGCGTCGGGTATACGGAACGGACGCCAGAAGGCTGCGGGTGGCATAAGCTTCGTTGGCAAGTTCCATGTAGGTGATGGGATCTGCCATCTTTATGCTCGCCGTTGGCTGCGAAAAGGAGTTTTCTAACCTGAACGAGACTTTTACCGCTCCTTCCTTTCCCTCTTTGGTCGTTACCAGAATGACGCCGTTGGCGCCGCGCGCTCCGTACAGAGCGGTAGCGGTGGCGTCTTTCAGTATCGAGAAACTGGCAATGTCGTCGGGATGAAATTTCGCCAGGTCTTCCGTACTGATTTCCATATTGTCAACCAGTATCAGCGGATCGACCTTTCCGGCTCCAAAAGTGGTAACGCCGCGGATAAAGAAGCTGGCATTGTCGTAGCCCGGCTCGCCGCTGGTCTGATAGGATATCATCCCCGCAATGCGTCCGGAAAAGGCAGTGGTAAGATTGCTGCTCGGCACAAGCAAATCTTTGGTATTGACGCTCTGTATGGAGGAAATCACGCTTTCCTTCTTCTGCTTTCCGAAAGCGACAACCGTTACTTCGCCTATATCCTGCGCTTCCTCTTTCAGCATAACGGGAATAACGCGGCGATTGCCTACCTTTACATACTGCGTCCCGTAGCCTACCGACGAAAATACCAGTACGGAGGTATCGCTCGGAACGCTTATTGAATATTCGCCCCTGTCGTCGGTGGTAACTCCCTGCAGCGTTCCGCGTATCGTTACGCTTACGCCTGCAAGGGCTTCGTTGATATCGTCATACACCGATCCGGCGATTCGGATACCTTGCTGTGAATATGCAGATACGCACAGCAGTCCCGACAGTACTGTCAAAAGTACTGTCCCTGTTTTAACTTTTTTAAATAGTCTTCTCATTTATTTAAAATTTAAAATTTTATACTTTTAATATTTTTATTATTCATTAATTCTTAACTTTTAGTTCTTAACTCTTAACCTAAGAAGGCAGGCCTACTCGCCTGTTGCTTCTCGCCTGCATGCTGTTTTTTGTGATTTCTATGTGCCGATACCTCCTTTTTTATAAATTGTTAATATCATTCATTAGCTCTCAGTTCTTAACTTATATTGAATGTTACGATTTTTTTTGCCGACGATACCCATTTCGGCGACGCCTTTCTCAACATTGTTTTTGCAGGTAAGGGTAAAGTCTTTGGCAAAAAACAGTTCCACTCCCTCAAGATATACTTTGGGAATCGGAGTGATTGCCGGTTTCGCGGATACGGTTATCAGCCGGTCGTCGCGATGGTCGGCATCTGCAATACGCAGCGTATAGTCGCTGCTCTTCTGTGCATCGACTATTTGCTTCTCCTGTGTCAGTAAATCAACAAACTCGGTGTAAAACACTGACACGATGTTTTGTACCGAAGGAAATTCAATCAAAAGCTGATTGAAAAGATTCAGATACTGATAGTGCGCTTCTCCGCGCAAATAATGAAATTGAATGGTAAAAATTCTTGTCATACCTTACAGGATTATATTTTATTAAATGATTTTTTCGTTCTGGAACTTCCAAAGCCCGGAATTTGGCTGAAGTTTTCGTCCTGAAGCTTCCAAATTCCCGACTTCAGCTGAAGTTTTCGTCCCGGAGCTTCCGTGACGAAAACTTCGGCTGAAGTTTTCGTCCTGGAGCTTCTGTGACGAAAACTTCGGCTGAAGTTTTTGTCCTGGAGCCTCTGTGACGAAAACTTCAGCTGAAGTTTTTGTCCTGGAGTCTCCGGGACGAAAACTTCGGCTGAAGTCGGGATAAATACCAAACAGGAGGGATTGCAGGAAAAAATGTTTCCTGGAATTTTGAAGTATGGAAATTTTTTTGTATGAAAGTTTAGTTGTGTATCTGTCTGTCTGTCTGTCTGTCTGTCTGTCTGTCTGTCTGTCTGTCTGTCTGTCTGTCTGTCTGTCTGTCTGTCTGTCTGTCTGTCTGTCTGTCTGTCTG
>JAISFI010000344.1 GCA_031263685.1 Dysgonamonadaceae bacterium
CAGTCGGTTGTATCCATTCATGACTTGATTTTCCTGCGATACCCTCAATACTACAAGCCCATCGACCGGTTTATCTATCGCCTGAAATTCAGGTACGCCTGCCGGAAAGCCGACAGAATTATCGCCGTAAGTGAATGTACCAAGCGAGACATTATTTCTTTTTTCCATATCCCGGAAGAAAAAATCCATGTTGTTTATCAGGGATGTCACCCTGCTTTCGGCGTCAGCGTTTCGGAAGAAAAACGGAAAGCCGTTATGGAAAAATACCGGTTGCCATCCCTGTTTGTGCTGAATGTGGGAAGCATTGAAGAACGCAAAAATTTGATGTTAGCGGCAAAAGCCTTGCAACATATCCCGGATAATATCCATCTGGTTGCCGTGGGAAAACGTACCCCTTATCAATCAAGAGTAGAGAAGTATGCGCATGAATCCGGTCTGGAATCCCGCCTGCACCTGCTGAACGGTGTAACATTCGATGATTTGCCGGCCATTTATCAGTCGGCTGCCGTTTTTGTTTATCCTTCTTATTTTGAGGGATTCGGAATACCGGTCATAGAAGCGTTGACAAGCGGTGTGCCGGTCATTGCTGCGACCGGTTCGTGTTTGGAAGAAGCCGGCGGCCCCGGCTCTGCCTGCGTCGATCCCGACGATTATATGGCATTGGCAGAAAAAATATCGGAGATTTTAACCAATGAACGGTTGGCGCAGCAGATGATTGAAGCAGGAAAAAAATATGTAGAACGTTTTTCAGAAGACCGGATTGCATCCGACATCATGGATGTTTATCAGTCAGCATCCCCGATATAAGGCAGAAAACCGTTGTGCTTCCGACCGTATTTTTTCCAGAATCTCCGGTGATATTCGAACGTAAGCTTTTCGCAGGCAGGGGCATCAAACAGCCGGGCGTCGGCGTATGCTTTGGCGATGAATGCGATCATTTCGTCATTGCCCCACAGCCGCTTGAGATTTTTGCAACCTTTTTTCATGTCGACCGGCAGAAACTCCATCCGGTTAATATCTACTAAATAGAACCGATAATCATCCCCGTTTTTCACATATAATATATTGCCCGGAGAAAAATCCCTGTGATAAACCCCCTGTTCGTGCATGAATGCGGCAAAACGGGCGAAAGAACGCAGGAGATTTTCTCTCCCCGTCAGCGCGCCGGTGCGAAATTCGCGCATCATCCCGTCGTATTCCAGGTGGGCGCAGATATAGCAGGATTTTTGTAAGAGTCCGAATCTTTTCTGTTCGATATAAGCAATAGGTTCCGGCGTGGGAATTTCCTTTTCCAGCAGTTTCAGTCCGTATTCGTAAGAGCGTCTGGCTTTGGACAGACGGAAAAAACCATATACGATTTGATTAAGGAAAAACGGGACATGAAAAGATTTTACGCTGATGGAAACACCTTTTTCTTCAAACCGCTTGATCGTATTCCTTTCCGCATAGATGACCTGACCTCCCTGTTCAAAAGTATCGGGAATCTTTCGAATAAAATCTTCCAAATATCTGTATGCCGGATTAATAACAATCTTCATATCCATCTTCCTTTACTTTTCATTTTTCACTTTTCACTTTTCACTTTTCACTTTCAACTGTTTCCCTATCTGCTCCGCGACCCGTTCCGGCGTAATTTCCTGTAAACAGGCATAATCTTTCCGGAAACATTTCTTGTCTCCAAAAACTGAACAGGGACGGCACGGCAGCGTATCGATCGCGATACAATTATCCGGATTTTGCCGATACCCGCAAAAGCCGGTGTAAGGATGCGTCGCGCCCCAGATGGATACGACCGGAACGTTGACCAGAGACGCCAGATGCATGTTTCCGGAATCCATCGTGAGCATGACATCCATGCAGCTCATCACCAGCAGTTCCGACGAAAAGGAGAAGTGCCCGGCCACGGAAATGACGTGTTCGTGCTGCTGCGCCCACATTTCCAGGTGTTCCTCTTCCTCTTTCCCTCCGAACAGGAAAACGGTGGTTTGAGGCTTGCCGATCAGTATCTCCAGGACTTTCTCCATCTTTTCCAGCGGATAGGATTTGCCCTTGTGCTTGGCGAATGGAGCGATTCCGATCCAGGTTCCTTCTTTTTTCCCGACGACGTGCTCGATGGAGGAAAAGTCTTTCCCGCCATATTCAAAGATGGACTGGAAGTCGATCGGAAAATCGTATCCCAGCGCCTTGAAAACGTCGTGGTATCTTTCGATGGATGTTTTCAGGGGATGGAGGTCTTTGTGTCGCCGGCAGGTGAGTTTCCACTTTTCCCACCGGCCTTTGTCGATTACCTCGACCTTTTTGCCTTTCAGACGAAAATAGCGCCGGATTTGTTGCGAGCGGAGCACGTCGTGGGTATCGGCCACGAGATCTATTTGCTCTGCCGACAATTCCCGGATCAGCCTGGCAAGTCCCTTCAGCCCTTTATGCTGGTCTTTGGAAAAAACGGGAATAATCCTCACATTGTCCGGACGATGTTCAAAAATGGGCAGCAGCGGACTTTTTGTAGCCAGTAGAAATTCATCTTCGGGATAATGTCCGGCTGCGGAATACAGCACGGGAATGAGCATCGCTACATCGCCCAAAGCGGATAAACGGAGGACAAGTACGCGGGACATTAATGATTTTTTTCGTATAAGACAGGATTCAACGACGGGTCGTTGTACATCTTCATCTGTTTGTAGACTTTCATGTATTTGCGGCCGGCGGCGATGTCGTCCAGCAACTGGTCGATGGCGGTCGACAAATCCTTGCGCTGTTCCAGCAGGACATTGAGCTTCCCGGTACAGGCATCCAAGTGGGCACTGTCGGCATCGGTTCGGAGGGTTTCCTGGCACATGTGGTATATTTTCAGTGCGAGGATGGAGAGCCGGTCTATCGCCCACGACGGGCTTTCCGTGTTAATTGTTGCATCCGGCGCGACCTGAACGTTTTTGTACTGATCCAGAAAATAGCTGTCGATCAATTCTACGAGATCGGTTCTGTCCTGGTTGGACTTGTCAATTCTTCGTTTGATAGCCAGCGCTTCTTCGGGGTTTATTTCCGGGTTACGGATGATGTCTTCCAGGTGCCACTGTACGGTATCGATCCAATTCTTCAGATACAGATAATACTCAATACTTCTTGTTTCATACGGATTGTTGATGGGTGTATCTACATCATCAAATTTGTGGTAGTCGTTGATTGCTTGCTCAAAAACAGGCAGGCAGATTGCAATGAATTTCATCAGATAATTTATTCGTTTTTTAAGTAAAAAAATAAGGCGGTAAAGTTATGGTATTTTGTTGAAATAAAAAAAAACTAAGTGCGAAGAACAGAAATTAAAAGATAAAAACTAAATATTTAATCCTAAAAACCGTCCCGCACGAAATATAATCGGCATATCATAAGTTTAAATTAATGTATGGGAAAAAACATCCTGACAAAAGGGAAGAAACGTCTTATCCGAATCCTTACTTTTCAACTACTTTTGTGCCAAGTTTATGAGAATTACTCAACGAATACCCGTTCACGCAATGTACAACTGCAAAAGAAATGCATATCCGTATTTGATTCACAAGCCCGAAAGCTTGTTTTTAACCCTGCACAGCATGGAAATTGCACCGAACGTAAGTTTTGGGGGGATTCCCCCAAAGTTGCGGGGGCATCCCCAAATGTTTTGGGGGCGTCCCCAAAAAGCTAGCGGGCATCCCCCCGCCCGGCGTGGCGTCTCGAACGCTTGCCCCTGAACAGACAAATGATTTACGTGAAACATCTGGTAATTATAAAAGAAAATAAAATGAAGTCAATACGCATCCTATTCCTGGCCGCCCTCTCCTGTATGACAGCCGCCGCCGGGAATCAACTAATCACCTATCCTGCTCCCGAACACGCCGAACTCAACGGAGATTTCACCGTCAACGTTCGACAAGGGGAGCAGGACTGGAAAATCGTACCGGCCTATCTTGTAAACGTGGATGAAGTGCGGGATATAGAACACCACCTCGAAAACGCCTCCATGAGCTATTTCGATTTTTCGGGCGAAGTCGAGGTTTCCGTGACGTTCAATCGCGGCGACATCCGAACCGCCCGCCTCCGTCCGCTTTCATACAACATTATTCCGAAAATTAGGGGTAATACGCTAACATTCAAATTGGAAAAACCGCGCAACCTTTCGATCGAAGTCAACGGCGATATTTTTCACAACCTGCACCTGTTTGCCAATCCGATAGATACGTTTGTGCCGGACAAAAAGGACAAGAATTTGATTTATTTAGGGCCGGGCATCCATCAGCCGGAAGGAGGGAAAATCAGCGTTCCGTCGGGAAAAACGCTCTACCTGTCGGGAGGAGCCGTGCTCATGGGGCAAATCCGGGTGGAGAATGTGCGGGACGTGAAAATTCTCGGTCGCGGAATAATTGATCGTTCCGTGAAGGAGGGAATCCGTATTGCCAACTCAAAAAACATTTATGTAGAAGGACTTATCTGCACACAAATCCCGACGGGCGGCTCCGATAGCGTCACCATCCGCAACGTCAAAAGCATCAGCTACTATGGCTGGGGCGACGGCATGAACGTTTTCGCCAGCAACAACGTGCTGTTCGACGGCGTTTTCTGCCGCAATTCCGACGATTGCACAACCGTTTATGCCACGAGAAAAGGCTTCACCGGCGGTTGCCGCAATATCACCATGCTAAACTCCACGCTTTGGGCGGACGTGGCGCACCCCATTTTTATCGGCTTGCACGGAAACAGCGAACGTCCCGATACGATCGAAAATGTTGCATATAGAAATATCGACATCCTCGACCACAAGGAAAAGCAGGTGGACTATCAGGGATGTATGGCAATCAATGCGGGCGATAACAATTTGGTACGAAATGTTGTGTTTGAAAACATCCGCGTCGAAGACTTCCGTCAGGGGCAGTTGGTAAACTTGCGGATTTTCTTCAACCCGAAGTACTGTACCGCTCCCGGTCGAGGCATTGAGAACATCCTGTTCAAAGATATTACCTACAATGGCGACCATGCAGAGCTATCGATTATTGCAGGATACGACCGCGAGCGGAAAGTAAAGAATATCCGCTTTGAAAACTTGCGTATCAACGGGCAGGTCATTTCCGACGATATGTCCGGCAAGCCCGCCTGGTATAAGACGACCGATATGGCGCGATTTTTTACAGGAGAACACGTAGAAAATGTAATATTTACGAAATAAAAACGTATAAAAGAAAAGCTACGCTTGAAAACGGTATAATACAATAACATCATGCAGAAAATTAGCATTATAAACTTGTCTATTTCGCTTTTGTGCAGCCTTACGATGGCTGCCGAAGAAATAAAAATCGCCTCGCCGGACGGTAATTATCAAATGTCTGTTTACGACCGGTCGGGGAAAATTTATTACGCGGTCAGCTACAAAAACCAACCCGTCATCCTCGAATCCGCGCTTGGCATCAGCAGCAGTCAGT
This sequence comes from Dysgonamonadaceae bacterium, assembly GCA_031263685.1. Classification (GTDB taxonomy): domain Bacteria; phylum Bacteroidota; class Bacteroidia; order Bacteroidales; family Azobacteroidaceae; genus JAISFI01. The sequence continues at coordinate 5,448 of JAISFI010000344.1, forward strand.
CAGGCAAGTCCATTGAATCCGACGCCGCTTCGGATAATAAAGCCGTGAGCGATTGGTACGATGATTTACAACTGGATACGGCTGTCCGAAAATCGGTAGATTTAGCCTGGAATCCCGTTTACGGAGAGCGCAGCCTGTATGTTGACCGGTATAATGATTATGCCATTGATTTATCCAAAAGGAATAACCCCCGAAAACGACTGCAAATTCAGGTTCGCGCCTACAACGAAGGCGTCGCTTTCCGGTATAATTTCATAAGCAATGAATACCTGCACATCACACGGGAATACACGCAATATACGCTGCCGGAAGGCGCCCAAGCGTGGTTCACGTCGCGGGCGCAGTCAACGTATGAACTATTGCCCTTGCAAAATTGGCCGGGCGAATGTGAACGTCCGCTGTTGCTCGAACTCCCGCAAAACCTGCACGTCCTGCTGACCGAAGCCGGTATGACGGATTACGCCCGCACAAAATTTATACCGGATAAAGAAAAGCCCCATACAATTACCGGCGCGATGTACGGCGCAGTAGATGAAATCGCCCCTTATGCAACGCCCTGGCGGGTGATTATGGCTGCCGAAAACGCAGGTTCGTTGATTGAAAACAATTTTTTGCTGCTGAATCTAAACAAGCCCTGCGAAATCGCAAATACAGCATGGATACGTCCCGGAAAAGTCATGCGCGAAGTAACGCTCTCTACCGAAGGAAGTAAAGCGCTGGTAGATTTTGCGGCAAAACATCACTTACAATACATTCATTTCGACGCCGGCTGGTACGGCCCGGAAGGAAGTAAGCTGTCCGACGCCACCAAGGTTTCATTAGACCCTGCCCGTAACAAAAAGCCGGATGCGTTGAATCTGCCGGAAGTCATCAACTATGCTCAATCGAAAAACATCGGCGTAATACTTTACGTCAATCAGCGAGCCTTGTACCAGCAGTTGGACACGATTTTGCCTTTATACAAAAGTTGGGGCGTAAGCGGAATAAAATTCGGCTTCGTGCAGGTAGGTTCACAATTTTGGACAAAATGGCTGCATGAAGCGGTAAAAAAATGCGCAGACTATCAACTGCTGGTGGATATTCACGACGAATACCGTCCAACCGGCTTTAGCCGCACCTATCCCAACCTGATGACACAGGAAGGCATCTACGGAAACGAAGAATTTCCCGACGCCACGCACAACGTCACGCTGCCCTTTACCCGCTTCACGCAGGGCGCCGCCGATTACACGATAGCCTACTACCGCCAGCAGTGGGACAAAACCACCCGTCCCGATACCGGACACGGATTGGTCAACGCCCGCCTGCTGAAAACGACCTCCGCGCACCAGTTGGCAATGTCCGTCGTGTATTACAGCCCGCTGCAATACCTCTACTGGTACGACAAGCCTTCCGACAGCCGCGATGAACCCGAATTGGAATTTTTTGATAAAGTCCCTACTACTTGGGACGATACGAAAGTCATTCACGGCAAAACCGGCGAATACATCACCCTTGCACGACGAAGCGGCAAGGATTGGTTTGTCGGCACGATGACCAACAACGATGCCCGGAAGCTGGACATCCCGCTCAATTTCCTGCCGGAAGGACAAACATACACCGCGCACATTTATGTCGACGACGCGAAAGCGAAAACCCGCACCAAAGTAGGTATTAAAACCTTGACGGTCACCAATCAATCCGTCATCAAGACTGAATTGCAGGCCTCCGGCGGTCAGGCTATTTGGATGGAGCCGCAAGCGAAGAAGGTAAATAAAAAATCGTTTGAGCATCCCGGTATTCTTCATACGCAGAAAGACTTTGAATCTATGCGAAAACTCCTCCGCAACCGTTCCGAACACGCTTACGGGTCTTATCTGTTGCTGAAAGAGCATCCGTTTTCGCAAGCCGCCTATCCGATGGAAGGCCCTTTCCGCGTCATTTCGCGCGATGGCGAATTTCGATACACCAAACAGAAAATGGAGAACGATTTTCACGCTGCTTACCAAAACGCGCAGATGTGGGTCTTGACGGGCGAAAAAGCCCATGCCCAAAAATCGCTCCAAATCCTGGCTGCTTATGCCGACTCTCTCCAAATGATTCCGGAAACAAACGACGCACCGCTGCTGGCCGGCTTGGAAGGTTTTAAAATTATCTACGCAATGGAAATTTTGAAGCACACTTATTGTCCCGTGGCAACCGAACAGGACATTGCACGACAAATGCAAAAAATCGAAACCATGTTCCGTACTATTTTTCTCCCCGTTTTGGAAAAATTCTATGGCCGACCGCCCTATACCAACGGAAATTGGGGGCCTATCGTGACAAAGACTTACCTGGCGGCAGGGATTTATTTCGACGATTACCCAATGTACGAAAAAGCCAAGCATTTTTACCTCAACGGGAACGATAACGGCACCATCAAGCATTACATTGACGGCGAAACCGGACAGATTCAGGAAAGCGGACGCGATCAAGCCCACTCGCAGCTTGGAATCGGCGCGATGGCCGTTGTTTGCGAACTCGCCTGGAAGCAGGGCGACGACTTGTATGCACTGTTAGACAACCGGCTATTAAAAGGATACGAATATGTCGCCAAGTATAACCTCGGTCATGACGACGTTCCATTCCGCCAATGGACGGATGTCACGGGACGCTACAATCAATGGACAGCCATTTCGGACAAAGCCCGCGGACAACTCCGCCCGATTTACGAAATCGCTTACAATCATTACGTTAATCGCAAGAAATTGAAAATGATTTATACAGGAAAAGTATTGGAAAAAATCCGACCCGAAGGTTTTAGCGGCGACCAGCCGCCCGCTTTCGGCTCCCTGCTTTTCAATGACAAATAAATATGAATCAACTTATGAGAACAAAAAGCACATTCGTATTTATTTTGCTGAACCTGTTCCTAACGACCTTGCAATCGCAAGTTTGGATTGCAGACCCGGGCGACGGCACGTATAAAAATCCTATACTGCACGCCGACTATTCCGACCCGGACGTCATTCGCGTCGGCGATGACTACTACATGACCGCATCGAGTTTCAACTGTGTACCGGGACTTCCCATTCTTCATTCCAAAGACTTGGTGAATTGGAAAATCATCAATTACGCGCTGGATAATTTAACGATGGAAGGCGTTGACCCGTCCGGTTTTTTCGATCGGCCGCAACATGGAAAAGGCGTCTGGGCGCCATGTATCCGTTATCACAAGGGCGAATTTTATATTTACTGGGGCGATCCTGATTTCGGCATTTATGTCGTTAAAACCAAAGACATCTCCGGAAAATGGGAGAAACCCATATTGGTAATGTCCGGCAAAGGCTGCATCGACCCCAGCCCTTTATTCGACGACAACGGCAAAGTCTATCTGGTTCACGCCTGGGCAGGCAGTCGCGCCCGACTCAACAGCATACTAACTGTTTGCGAACTGGATGCAACCGGCACGCACGTCGTCAGCCGCGAAACGCTGGTTTTTGACGGTAACGATGGCGTCAATCATACCGTAGAAGGCGCTAAATTCTATAAGAAAGACGGTTATTATTATATTTCGGCGCCGGCAGGAGGCGTAGAAAAAGGTTGGCAGATAGCGCTTCGTTCCAAAAACGTATATGGCCCTTATGAAGCAAAGCGAGTTTTAGCGCAAGGCACAACGGACATAAACGGCCCTCATCAGGGCGGATTGGTAGATACGCCCAACGGCGAATGGTGGTTTATTCACTTTCAGGACAAAGGCGCTTACGGGCGTATCATCCACTTGCAGCCGGTCGCATGGAAAGAAGGCTGGCCGGTAACAGGCATCAACGATACGGATTATTGCGGCGAGCCGGTTCTTCGCGGCCAAAAGCCCCATGCGGATAAAGCGTATCCGCCTGAAACACCTCAGGAAAGCGATGAATTTAACGCCCATTCATTAGGCCTTCAATGGCAATGGCATGCCAATCCACAGTCAACCTGGGGATTTCCCGCCAATGGTTACTTGCGTTTATACGGGCAATATTACCCTGAAAATTTCACCAATTTTTGGGATATTCCAAACTTATTGCTGCAAAAATTAACAGCTCCGGCATTGACCGCAACGGTTAAGATGACAACTGTTTTGCGCAACGAAGCGGATAAAACCGGACTGATCGTCATGGGATGGGACTATTCCTGCATCAACATCGTCCGAAAAGGGAATGACCATGTATTGGAACAAATCATCTGCCGGAACGCCGAACAGCAAACGCCGGAAGAAATCGTTGCACAGCAAAAAATATCTACACCCAATAAACAAACGAAATACCTGTATCAAACGCCGGTCGATGAAGTGACGGTTTATTTCCGCCTTACGGTGAAAGAAGGCGCCGTTTGCACTTTCAGTTACAGTCACGACGGAAAAGACTTTCACTCGTTCGGCAAACCGTTTCCTGCCCGTCAAGGCAAATGGATTGGCGCTAAAATGGGCTTCTTTATCATGAATAAAGAAACGGACAGCGAGCGATCATGGGTAGATGTAGACTGGTTCAGGGTAGAAAATAACAATTAAAAATATGAGGACAAAAGGAATTATTATCGGAATGGCGGTGCTCTTAACGGCATGTACCGCAAGACAATCGAAAGAGTTGAATGTGAGCAGGGAACTGGATTATTGCCGGTCGCAAATTGAACGGACGCTTCAAGAGACCGGAAACAAAAATCAGATGCCCCAAAACATTGCCGACAGTTTAAATCATTGGAAAACAGTAGATATCGCCATCTCCGAATGGGTAATCGGCTTTTGGCCGGGTATTTTATGGTATAATTACGAGCATACGGGAAATACAACTGACTCCATTACAGCCGATGATTACACCCATTTATTATACCCGCTGACGCAATTACCGGCTTATGACCATGACTTGGGATTTCAGCTTTTTTGCAGCTACGGAAATGCTTATCGTTTGACGGGTAATGAACTCTACAGGCAAATCATTTTAAATGCAGCCGATACTTTGGCAACATTATTCAATCCGAACGTAGGTACCATTTTATCGTGGCCGCGAGAAGTAGAAGGGCGTGGTTGGCCTCATAATACCATTATAGACAATATGATAAACCTGGAAATGTTGTTTTGGGCTTCTAAAAACGGCGGAAGTCCCAAACTGTACGACATGGCTGTAAAACATGCGGAAACAACAATGCAAAACCATTTTCGCGAAGATGGCGGATGCTATCATGTGGCCGTATATGACACCATCGACGGACATTTTCTGAAAGGCGTCACGCACCAGGGATATGCCGACAGTTCGCTCTGGGCGCGCGGGCAGGCATGGGCTATCTACGGCTACACGATGGTGTATCGTGAAACACACGACAAAAAATTCCTGCGTTTTACGGAGAAAATCACCGATTTGTATTTATCCCGCTTACCGGAAAAGGAGTTTGTCCCGTATTGGGATTTCGACGCGCCAACTATTCCCAATGAACCGAAAGATGCTTCTGCTGCGGCAATCGTAGCCTCTGCCTTATTGGAATTATCTCAATTGGAGGACAATAAAGAAAAAGCGAATGAATATAAGACGGCAGCCGTCAACATGCTTGTTGAACTGTCGAGCGACAAATATCAAAGCCGGGAACTTAAACCGTCATTTCTGCTCCATTCTACCGGACATTATCCCAAAGGCTCGGAAGTGGATGCCTCAATCATTTATGCCGATTATTATTATATTGAGGCATTAATTCGACTTAAAACAATGTAGTGTTATGTTTACTCAAAATTGGCGTATCGTCATTGCGAGGGCGATAGCCCGAAGCAATCCAGGAAAATACATGGATTGCTTCCTGCTTTGCTTCGTACCTCGCAACTCCTCGCAGTCGCAATGACGTCAAAATAGAATTAACTTTACAGTAGTTGGAAGGGCTGAAAACCCGATAGGCAATAGGAAGGTGTGTTAAAAGTACGTTTCACCGTCATTGCGAAGGCGAAGCCTGAAGCAATCCATAGTGTATGTTTTAGCTGGATTGCTTCGCTCCGCTCGCAATGACGGGAGACGATTTTTTCTTAAGTTGACGACATTGGGCAGAGCCTTCGCCGAGCAGGGTATTAGAATTGCGGTAGCAAGCGGATTTATTTACATTGGAGGCAACTCAACCGGAATTGCCGGGTATAACCGTATCTTGCAAAGGCAAGCAAAGGAGTTATGTGATTCAAGAAAACAGTTTCATCCCACAGATTTTCCTGTAATCTTTTATCGTAAAGGTTTATTTTGGCTGCAAACCTTTTTCTGGAAGTGCTGTTTAATATGCATTTATGCCGGTACAGTTTATATCCCAAAAAAGATAGGCCCTGGCAATATTGAATAATTATAAATGGTTTAAACGTCAAATTTAATTTCTCAGAAGCCATCTTTCTCAAGTTTGACAGATGATTTTTCAGAGCAGATTTATCGTGCTCAAAAACCAGGATATCGTCCATGTAACGGATATAAACAGGTATTCTAAGAACTTCCTTTGCATAATGGTCCATTTCGGACAAGTAAAAGTTGGCAAAATACTGGCTTGTGAGGTTGCCTATCGGAATCCCTCTGTTTTCCAACGTTTCGTAACTGTCTATTATTTTGTCAAATATGCTCAACAAACGTTTATCTTTGTACATCCGCCTGAGTTTTTCCTTGAGTATATCGTGTGAAATGGTATTGAAATATTTTTTAAAGTCCAATTTCCCTGCATAATCGTATTTGAGCATGGCGGCCTGCGCTTTGTCCAAAGCGGCGTATATGCCTTTGTCAATCCGTGTTGCATAGGTATCATAAATCATGTGGCGTTCAAAATATTTGTGGCAAACATTCATGAGCGCATGGTGCAAAACCCTTTCCTCAAAAGCAGCGGCACAAATTAAGCGTACTTTGGGGTCTCGAATGGTAAAGTAGTGGTAATTTCCAACCGATACGTTTCCCGATATGATTTGTTCGCGCAAGGCATGAATGTTTTCGTGCAGATTCTTTGCATAATGCATAGCGTCTGAATTACCCGCTTTGCCCCGTCTTGCCTTGTAATAAGCCCAATACAGATTATTAATATCTTGAATTTCTTCTATCAGATTACCTGCTCTTTTCATACATTACTATTATTATAAGAAAAGCAACCGGAGCATTCGATTCGTTATCCTGCGAACTACTAACACCGGTTGCCCGGCAGTGCGAAACTGCTCATTTTTGTTTCCCGCAAAAGGAAAACACGGCAAAAGCCTGTTTATCACTCAGACGTCCATCCATGTTTTAAGCTAAAGGGAACGCGCCAGCCGGAACCCCAAATTGTTGTTGCTGTTGTCGGGGTTGTTGTTGTTGCGATACGACACGCGGCAGTTCGTCGAACTATTGTTCCAGCTACCGCCGCGATTGACGCGGTTAGAACCCTTCGGCTTTCACCGTTATTCTTTCGTTTTGTCTTCTATTAACATGTTACACATCACTTTTCCATATTTTTCCATCCGTTTTTCTCCTATTCCCTGAATACTGAGCATTTTCTTTTCCGTGATTTCGTCCAGTTTGGCAATCTCTGACAGTTCGGCGTCCGTGAATACGGCATAGGCAGGGACGGCATCGTTTTCAGCTATCTTTTTGCGATATACTCGCAATTTCGAGAATATGGCAAAACGTGCTTCGTCCAGCACGCTTTTGTAATCGACTTTCCCTTTCAATTCGCTGCTAACATAGCCATCCTTAGTTTCCATGCCGGTATAGTGGATGCAAAACGACCAGTAGGCGCAATTTTCAAGCGTTACAAACTGTTTTTCGACGTGTATAACCTTGTTGCCTCTGAGAAATCGGTTCATTTCTTCTATCCGGCTTTCGTCGAATACCGAAAATGTGAAAATTCTGTATTGCATATTTTTAAAAAAAATTTCGACCGCCATAAGGCGGTATTTGTTTTATTCGTTTGCCTTTGGCTGCGCTCGTCCCTCGCTTGCTTACGGCAAACTCATAGCCCTTTCAGCTTAAAACAGGAACGAACGCACTGTGATAAACTAAAGGGAACGCGCCAGCCGGAACCCCAACTTGTAGTAGCTGTACGCGGGGTCGTAGTAGGCGCGATCCGACACGCGGCAGCTCGCCGAACTATTGCTCCAGCTACCGCCGCGAATGACGCGGTCAGAACCCGAAGAAGCGCCTTGCGGATCGGTCTGTGAACTGCTGCTGTAATTCCCGAACCAATCGTAGCACCACTCCCATACGTTGCCCGACAGGTCGTAGATGCCCAGTTCGTTGGGCG
>JAISFI010000349.1 GCA_031263685.1 Dysgonamonadaceae bacterium
CGGCAGCCTCAAACAACTGTTCGCCGCTGCCGATTCCACCCTCTACGACGAGTTGGATCAACTCATCGACCTGTTCAGGGACACCGCTCCCGACTTTTTCACGCTTTACAAGACATCACTCAATGTGATTTATCCCACCAGCGGACGGAAAAAAACAAATTTAGTGAATAAAGAACTTAAATAAGTACAAATTATGTTTTACGCAAGAATCAATAAAATAAAGGTATTCAACTGGCAGTGCGCCCTTGACCGCGCGGAACATTACCCGCATGGACTGCGCGACCGTCAGGATGTGGCAGACACCACAGGAAACCTGCTGGTGGACTATACCCTCTTCGGAATAGAGAACAATGGATAGTCCCCGACCTGACAGCGTCGAATCCTTCCGTCAGGTCGCATGTATTGCAGCGCTGGCGGTTGTGTGCGTTTGCGCTCTTTTCGTGACGTCGCGGGCATTCGTCAGTCCGCAGATGACGCCGAAATGGGTAGGGGTGGCGCTGTGCGCTGGCGTGGCAGGAATAGCGGCGGCGGTAGCGGGAAGAAGCAGGGAGGCAACGGGACGTTCCGCCATCGAGTGGTGGTGCGTCATATTCTGCACGGCGGTATTTATCCGGACGTATGCTGCGGACGGGTTAAGTTTCCGGCTGTTGCCGCTCACACTGTGCCTGCTGCTGTGTCCACTTGCAAGGCAGGTGACGGAACGGATGGGATTCAAGTATATCGCGGGAACATTGGCGCTATTCGGCGCTGCGGGGGCGCTGCACGGCATACTGCAATACGCCGGCGTCCTGTTTTCTGGGAATGGTAACTTTTCTGTCATGGGCAGTTTCGACAATCCGGCAGGCTTTGCGGCGGCGCTGGCTTGTACGCTCCCGCTGTGTTTCCTATTCTTCGAGAACAATTCTCCCCGCTTGAAATATATTGCCGTTGCGGCAGTTGTATTGATTGCTGCTGCCCTTGTCCTGTCCGGTTCGCGGGCGGGCATGGCAGCGATAGTTGTTGCAGGGTTGGCTTACGCATTCGTCCGGTTGAGAATCATCAGCCGAAAATCAAAAACCATCATTGCAGTGGCGCTGATTACCCTCTGCGTAGCATTTTACCTGTTCAAAAAGGATTCTGCCGACGGGCGTTTGCTGATATGGCGTTGTACCTTGGACATGGTGCTCGACAAGCCGATATTTGGGCACGGACAGGGTGCATTCCAAGCGGAATACATGCGCTATCAGGCGAATTATTTCAATGCGCATCCCGACAGCCGGTATGCGGATTTAGCCGACAATGTGTTACATCCGTTCAACGAATACCTGCGGCTGCTTGCCGAGCATGGAGTTGTTGGGCTGTCGTGCGTCGTACTGCTCGGATGGCTGCTGTGGCGCCGGTTTGCACGGGAGCGGACACCGGAAAAGACGGTTGCCCTGCTTTGTCTGCTTTCCTTAGCGGTGTTTGCCTGTTTTTCGTATCCTTTCAACTATCCATTTACGTGGGTAGTTGCTTTCTTGAGTATGGCGGTGATTTGCGGCGGCAACAAAATAACGCTACGCCGCACGGCGGGTGTGGCAAGGGTGCTCATGACGGCACTTTCTATCTGTATGCTGTGCGCCGCTACGTTGTTGTTGCGGGCAGAAAGAACGTGGAACCGCATTGCGCGGCAATCTCTGGTAGGCAAGACGCGGGAAGTATTGCCCGAATACGAAAAACTATACCGCTATCTCGACCATAATGGACTGTTCCTTTATAACCATGCTGCCGAACTGCACGAAGCAGGCGAATACGAACAGAGTATTGCAGTGTTCGAACGATGCATGCACTATTATAACGATATGGATGTGCAAATGTTGCTGGCAGATAATTACCGCGAACTACATGGCTACGATGAAGCGGAACATCATTTGAAAACAGCAGCCGCCATGTGTCCCGTGCGTTTCGTACCGCTGTATGAGCTGGCAAAACTCTATGACGCTACCGGACGCCATGACGACGCCCTTGCCGTAGCGCAACAAATCCTTGACAAGAAAATAAAAATACCTTCCCACACAGTTAGTGCCATTAAAAAAGAAATGCGGCAATTAATGGAAAGGGAAGAAAACCGTGCTCCTGCGACACAAAGCGGGACGAGTGAAAAATCGGATAACAATACGATACGGCAGGGTGAAACACCGGAGGCAGAGCCTCACGGAAACGCCCTGCCTCCATAAATGTAAAAATTATGGCATACAACAAAAAATAGTATTAATTTAATAAAAAAAACAGTTTATTATGAAAAGTATTTTAAGAAGTCAAAGAAATAAAATTTATAATTTCGCAATGGTATTGGTAAGCCTCATTGCTTTGGGAATTTTTGTACAGAGTTGTAGTAAAGAAAATGATTATTTAGATAAAAGTACTTATCTTGACATAAATACATCTACAAATCAAATGTTTACTACTTATGAGTTAAACATTTTATCAGAGGCTTTTCAAAGGATTGACAAGCATGTGGCATTTGTCAATAATGAATATGTTATAACTATTCAATCGGGGAAAGATATTAATGTTTCCGACAAATTATTTTCAATATTAAAAAGGAGTATCAAACAACTGAATTATCAGTCTGCAAATAGAGATTTTTTCGTCAGTCATGGAATGGTAGTTAATGACTTCAATGAAAGTATTCCTCGATTGAAAAGTAGTACGGAAATAACTTATGGCTTGGGTTATTATCAGACGCAAACAATTATGACTCACAATGAAGCTATTAAATTGATGAATACAATGCAGACTGTTTATTCCCATGCTAGTTTTTGGGGAGCATTAATAGCTGCCGGAATAACTAATCCGCTCGCATCAACGTTAGTGGCTGCTTGGGGTTATCTGTCCGGCCTGCAATGGGGAAGTATGGAAACCAATTATCTAAATGGTCCTCAAACAGGAATGACATTATATGAAACCACTTTTACCGGAAGCTCTCTTCCCGGGTATACAGTCTATTCCACATCATATTGAATATGGTCATAAAAATGCAAATTTATTGGAGAATAGTCCGTTGCATTCTTGTAGTGATAGTGGGTTATTTTTATGGTTTTAATCCTGTGCATAAAGAATTTGATTTGGGATTAGTCGGAGTAATTTTTTCTGTGGCTTACTTAATTGTATCACTGCTTTTCCGAAAGCATTATGTTTGGCAAAAAATTAGTGAAATAGTCGTACTTGCGGGATTAGCAGTGGCCTATTTTCTTTGTTTCTAACTTACCGTATGGGTAGAATTATTTTAAAAAATAAAAAAACAGCTATTTATGGTAAAAATGAAAAAGTTCATATTTATTTTAACGATATTGTTGATGCTGTTATGCAATATCAACGTGCGGTCGCAATCGCAGGATTTGATGGAACAAACGCAAAAAACAATGGTAAATGCAGTGAACTGGCTCTACGACAACTTCGAGGAGTTTGACCGTGAATGTTTTCTGATAGGCACACTGGATGACAGCATGGGGCATTACCAGACCTTTACTGCGAACAAATCAATTGACGAAGTAACCGATAAAGTGAAATGGTTATTCGGAAAAGATTTGACATTCGTGCCGGATACCATGAGACGTCAGCGTATCACCACTTATGGGAACAACGGCATACTTGCACTGTTTGTTACAGCATTATTTAAGAATGATTATTCCGATTTGCGAGCGCTTCGTGTGTGTGCTGTCAGTCCTTTTGTACGATACTATGGCAGTGAAGTAAAAACTGCTGCCGACCCCAAAGATCCGGTTTGCAATTCCACAACGAATTTTGAGATAGAACTCTTTTCGCCGTCTCTGGCAAAAACCGTAGCAGGTTATTATCATTTCGATTATGATAATGTATCGGCTCTTTCTTCAGGTGGAGATATTGGGTTTAGGGGCGTTATTAATAAGGAAAAAATAGTGACGGAAGCGCAAAAAATATCGTTTCTGGCGGGTTTTTTTATGCGATATGGACGGTTGAAAAATCCGAATGATAATAGCAGATATTCCGTTCATGTACCTAATTCGTTTAGTAAATCAAAAGAGTGCGTTGATATTCTAAAAGAATTTGGCTGCAAGAATGTTAAAGAAATTCAAACAAAACAATCAGAAGAATATCTTGGCTTTAACGCTTCAAATAAAATTAGAGACCTTATCACCCTGATAGATAATTTGGATGTTAAAACATTAAATGGCATAATAATCGCTTTCTGAGTATATTAGAGTTTAGTAATATATAATAAAAATGACTATGAAAAAAATAATAGATTCTTTCAAAGCCTCGCAGGATGAATATCTTGTTTAAAAAAAGTAAAATGAACTAATGAAGTATTGTATCCTTTTTTGGGTGATTTTTCTCCTGTTTCTTGTCGGTTGTGACAAAGAAGCCGGGTTGTCCGATTTCACTGTAAATCGCACGGTTATTGTCTATATGGCAGCCGATAACGACCTGTCGGGCGATGCCCTTGTTGATTTGGAGGAAATGCAACGCGGCTATACGGCAACGGGCGCGAACCTGATTGTGTTGGTAGATGTGGCAGGTGAGGCGCCTTACCTGTTACAGATTGACGAAACAGGCAGGCAAACGGTAAAGACCTATTTGGAATTTAACTCGGCAGATGCGTTGAAGATGAAAAGTGTATTGGGGGAAATCATCAACATGTACCCTGCCGGCAATTACGGGTTGGTGCTTTGGTCGCACGGCACCTCGTGGCTGCCGGCAGGAGTGCAGTTGAAGTCGTTTGCGGAAGACGGCGGCAGGCAGATGGACATCATTGACTTGGCGGCGGCATTACCCCTGCGCTTCGACTTTATCCTGTTCGACGCCTGCCTGATGGGAGCGGTAGAGGTGGCTTACGAGTTGAAAGACAAAACGGACTTCCTGATCGCCTCTTCCACAGAAACCATCTATAAAGGCTTTCCTTACGACCTGATCATTTCCGAATTGCTCGCACCCGAGGTAAACCTGATACAAGTTGCCCAAAAGTATTTTGATTATTACGACGAACAGCAAGGCGCGTACCGCTCTGCTACCATATCCGTGACGGATACGCGCAGATTGGATGCATTGGCAGAGGCCACAGCCCTTGTCATTGGCGACACTCCGTTCAACATGGCGAATTTCGATCGTACAGCGGTGCAGCGCTTGGATGTATATAATGAGCAGTATGTATTCGACTTTTTGGACTTTACCACTAAAGCCTTTCCGCAGACAAACCTGATAGCGTTACGGGAGCAGATCAATAAAACGGTAATCTACAAAGCCCACACACCGCGATTTATTGAGGAATACGACATCAGCACCTATTGCGGATTGAGTTGTTATATTCCGCATCCGCAAAGGAACGACCTGAATACGTATTATCAACAGTTAAAATGGTGTAGAGCCGCCGGATTTTCCCAATTATTCAAACCATGAAAAACATCCAAAATATCATCATTCTACTTGCTGCCTGTGCCGTTTCCTGCACCCGTTTTTCTCCGAAAATAGAAGCGGTATTGCAGCAGGCGGGCAACAACCGTGCCGAACTTGAGAAGGTATTGAAGTATTATGGTAAAACTCCTGCCGACAGCCTGAAATTGCGAGCGGCGGAATTTCTTATCGTAAACATGCCGGGCAAATATTCGGAATATTATGATGCGCCGTGGAATGATGTGGCAACGGTATACCTTCGCTGGACGAGTTCGTCGGACAAGCAACTTGTGCTGGATACGTACAAAATAGGCGAGCTGGTAGTACAGGAAGACATAAAGTGTATTACCGCCGAATATTTGATCAATAATATTGAGCTGGCTTTCAAGGTATGGCAGGAGCGTCCGTGGGGAAAACATATCCCTTTTGACGCTTTCTGTGAGGAAATCCTTCCCTACAGGGTGGGCGTCGAGTCATTGGAAAACTGGAGGGAAAAAGCCCTTGCGAGTTTTGCAGACCTGGATTCGATATTGAATAAGCCTGCAACTACATCAGTGGAAGCATGCAGCATCGTCAACAAGTTACTTCCGAGATTCAGAATAGACAGAGACTTTCCGGCGATGAATTTCTCACAGTTGATGGCTTCGGCAAAGGGAATGTGCGATGAAATGGCAACATTAGCCGTTTTCAGTATGAGGGCGTTAGGAATACCTGTTACATTTGATTTTACGCCACGATGGATAAATATATCAACCGGACATTCCTGGAATGCCGTGCGTGACAGCTCAGGAAACCATGTTTCTTTTATGGGTGTGGATTCGAATCCGCATAAACCGCATCAAGGTTCCTCATATAATACCTATCCAAAAGGAAAAGTTTACCGTAAAACATTTGCCATACAACAAAATATCCAAACGGAAGACAGCCATATCCCGCCGTTGCTGGGGAACCATAAAAACATAATGGATGTATCGGCTGAATATGCCGGATGCACAGACACGGTTCCTGTTCGTCTCAAGTATCCACCCGTGACGCCAACGGGGTATGTGTACCTTGCATTTGAGCACAATCATCAGTTGTATCCCATTGCGTGGGCAAAGGACAGCGGAGATACATGCTGTTTTCCGTCTGTAGGGAGGGACGTCATTTATTTCCCGGTGTATTATGCCAATAACCGGCAAACGCCGGCAGGAGATCCTTTTTGGCTGGATAAGGATGGAAACAGGATGATTCTTTCCCTGGATCATCCGGATACGTTATTAACTCTTTGTAAAATTGATCTGGATAACGCACTACCCCTATGGTTACAACGTATGCATCACGGCATATTTGAAGGAGCAAACCGGGCGGACTTTTCCGATGCGAAGGTTCTACATACGGTTGATCATCTTCCCGGTATGTTTTATAATGATGTTACATTGCGGATGCCGGCCAGTTACCGTTATGTCCGTTACAAATCGCCGAAAGAAGGATTCTGCAATGTTTCCGAGATAGAATTTTATGGTTCGGGAGGCGAGAAACTGTCAGGAACATCTGTCGGTACGCCGAGCGCGCGTAATCCAAACAACACCTGCGACAAGGTATTTGACGGTGACGTGAGCACTTTTTATAATGCAATTGAAAGCAGCGAAGCATGGACGGGAGTTGATTTTCAAGAACGGAAACAGATTCGTAAAATCCGCTACCTGCCACGTACCGAAGGTCAACACATATACGAAGGACATCATTATGAATTGTTTTACTGGACGAAAGACGGATGGATGTCGTTAGGTAAACAAACAGCGACAAATAGCGGTTCGTTGCAATATCGTGCGCCATTGCAGGTATTGCTGTATTTAGAAAATCTCACGCTCCGGAAGAAAGGTAGAATATTTTTTGTTACACCTGGTCAGGAGATTCACTGGCGCTGATGTTTTTCCATTTAATATTTGATTAACAATCCAATTAATAAAAAAGACATGACAAAGATTGAAAATAAAAGAACCGGATTCCTGTATTTGGGAATCGTTTTGGTAAGCATAATTTCGTTGGGGTTCTTTATGCAAAGTTGTAGCAGAGAAGACGACTTTGCAGAAAATGAGATAACCAATTCCCCCGAGTTGGAAGAGTACATAATTGCAGCAATTGATCTTCAAGAAGCATTAAAGACTTTTGAAAGAGAATTCGCCAAAGTTGATTTCGAAAATCTTGAAACAGTTATTGAAAATGGTCAAAAAGTAAGGTATTTGCCTGCGGCAATACGTTCTCTTAATATTGAGAGGAAAGTTATGTTTATGAACGAGCAAAAGGAGGCTTTGCTTAATAAATATCCTCAATTATTAAATCTTGAACCACATGATTTTGCTAATTATGTAAACAATTGTATTAAACAGTCAACAAGAGTAAGTGAATTTTTCTTAGATAAAAAAATAAATATTTATCAACCATTGCTAAAAGCAGTCACACGCGAGTCCAGTTTTGATAATATGTCGCAGTTAATAGGCCATCTCTACAATTGGACACTTGCACCTGATTATGTGGAAGCTAGTGTTCTTTTTTTTAACGATGGAACATTTTTAGTAGTTGTGGATGATAGAAATACCCCAACTCATTTTGCACTGACGATAACAATAATCGGCGATAAGTATTATTTCAATAATAAAAGAATTTCAGAGATAGCACATACGCATCTTAGTGGCTTTTCCCCAAGTTCGCTAGACTTAGAAATCAAAATGGATTTTCCCTACTGCTCATGGTCGATTTTTTATAATGGAGCCTTCCATTCCTATTAACACATAAAATTATTATGAAAAAGGTTATCTTTTTAATTACGGGATTAATAATATTTGATTGCCGAATTGCCTCATCTCAAAATGCAGATCACGTAGAAGGCGGGTATTTTTTAAAAAGAATAGAATATAATATAATCGTGCCGGGAGTGACGGAAGCCGATAACATGTACAATCTTGATGGCAAATCAATACTTGACAGAATACTCTTTGGGCGTACTAACTCTCCCATAGAATTTGTATTCGAAGATTCACCCGAAGGAAGTGATGAGGTGTCTGCGTTGCGTATTGTCAGAAATTCACGGACGGATTCATATCAGTTGGAAATTATGAGAATGCCAGATCTTGAAAAAGTATATAATGCGATAAGGTTTCTATCGACAAAGGTAAATAAAACAGTTATTCCTCCCGAGTTGATTCAAATGATATCGTTGGAAGGCAGAGCGTTGCTCAATGAGCACAACAAGAAAGTTGACCGCATTAGACTTAGTGATGAGCTGTATAAACCGTATCGTCCTGAGCGCAAAACGTTCCAAATTAGTAACGAATTTGCAGAAAAGTTGCACAATAAAATAGCTACACTAATAGATAATTTTAAGGCAGCAGGGATACCCCCACTTATTGCTGATGGATATAGAGTAACCTTTCGTATCATAGTTGAAAACGAAGTGTGGTCATTAAGCATTCACATGCCTCAAAAGAATGCGCTTATCATAGCTAATCTTTGTCGACAAATTATAGAGGATGCCGACGTAAATAAACTGAATGAAACAAAATATATTGCACTGTTGGATGGGATATGTTTGCCTCCGTAAGTGTAAAAATTATGGTATACAATAGATAAGATTTAATAAATGATAAAAAATTAAGGGCAAAATGTATATAGTTACCTAATATAAAAAGACATGAAGAAAATAATTTTGTATATAGTTACCTTAATAATAATCTTTAAAATCGGATAATCATGAATGATCGTCAAGAATCTAAATTAACCATGTATCAAAAAGTATCGGATGCATGTAAGAAGAACGCTTCCGTATATGCGGACGTACCTGCCTTCGGACAGGCAGTAGCGCAGTTGGA
>JAISFI010000383.1 GCA_031263685.1 Dysgonamonadaceae bacterium
AGCCATGTTCCGGTAGCGGATGGCATTGGTATCCTGCTGTTAATGGCGGGTGGGTATCTTTTGAAGCGGAAGTCTTGAAGCCTGATTTTTTCTGTCTGAACTGTGATTTTTCTGATTAAATGAAGGCTATGATTTTCTTTTGCTCCAAAAAGTAATCATAGTCTTCATTAAAATCAGTTTAATCACAGTTCAGACAGATTCTTTCTACGGCACCTCAAAAAAAGATTTAGCCAAAATACGGGCTAAGCATTGGAAAATTAAAAAAAATGATTACCTTTGCCGCCCATGTACATTTTCAAACAAATATCATCCATCTCTTTAATCCTCACAATCAGTGTTGTTTTGCTGGGATTTGACGTTGTTCCGCATCACCATCATCATGGAAATGTGCCTTGTTTTGCGATGGAAGAAAATGCCGATTCGCACAATACCTGTTCGCACGGAGATTGCCAGCAACCGGAGGAAAAAGCAGACTGTACACTTGAACAGTTCGTTGTCGCTCCGGCAAAAATATATAACGACAGTTTTTTTACATTTACCTGCAATCATCCGGCAAATTTGTTCCAGGCCGTACTCCTTTCTATTCTTTACGACTTTACAATTCCCGAAATAGAAATACCCGACCGGGAATTTTCTTACATCCTATCTTACCATTCTATTGTCGCCGCCCGCAATACGGGTATGCGCGCTCCTCCGGTACTTTAACTCCTTACTTTTTCACTAAAAAGTAGTATCATTTTTCTTTTCACTTTTCTATCGGAAGAAAAGTCATTACACTTGCATTTTATAAATTAAATCGCATCTTATAAATTATTTAAGGAGTTATGAAATATCTATTAAACAAACCCATATATTCAACGAATAAAAAAATAAATGCATCTTCTATCTTACGGACGATGCAACAAACGCTGTCTTGT
The DNA here is from genome assembly GCA_031263685.1 of Dysgonamonadaceae bacterium. Taxonomy (GTDB): domain Bacteria; phylum Bacteroidota; class Bacteroidia; order Bacteroidales; family Azobacteroidaceae; genus JAISFI01. The sequence continues at coordinate 918 of JAISFI010000383.1, forward strand.
CTTGCGATCTTAACGATTGCCGCATCCTCTTACTCATGCAAAGGAAAAGACACGCACGAAGATTTCCACGAAGATGCTTCCATCCTGTTTTCGGCCTATAACAGTGATTACGAGTTATTTGCAGAAGCAACTCCCTTTTCCATTGAAGCAACTTCTGAAATTAAAGTACATCTGACAAGACTGGACAATTTCAAGCCACTGAACTTGGAAGCAGGAAGCATTACCCTCAACCTGATTGTCGACAATAAAAACATCCGCCAAACAGTATATACTTCGTCGAGTAAAGGCATTTATTCGTTTCAATTGCAACCGGAAATATCCGGCAATGGAAAACTGGTACTTGACATCCAAACGGCAAATGGCATTTCTCGAATACAAATCCCTAACGTTAATGTGTTTGACGATGAACATGAAGCCGGTCATGCTGCTATGGAAAGTCATCCATCAAATCACTCATCAGCTTCCAATACTGTTGTTTTCCCCAAAGAACAGTCGTGGAAGATTGATTTTGCTACGGAACTTCCTGTTGTGGAGCCTTTTGGCCAAGTTATCCGGACTACGGCGCAAACACTTTCCAACCAGTCGGAAGAAACGATTATCACAGCACGGACAGATGGAGTGGTTGTCTTCGCAGGCGCCTCCGTCACTGAAGGAAAAGACGTAAGGGCAGGAGAGTGGCTGTTCACCATTTCCGGCGCCGGATGGTCGGAAAACGACTTGAATATCCGCATTGCTGAAGCGAAAAACAACTACGAAAAGGCTGCCGCAGATTATAAACGGGCGCAAACATTAGTCCTCGATAAAATTGTTTCCGAAAAGGAATTTCTACAGTTGAAAAGCGAGTACGAAACGGCAAAAGCCGTTTACGACAACCTGCACAAAAACTTCTCGAACGGTCAACAAGTCGCCAGTCCTTTATCTGGCTACATCAAGCAATTATTTGTTTCCAACGGTCAGTACGTTGCTGCCGGAGATCCCCTTGTTACGGTTTCGAACAATAAAACCATGCTCTTAAAGGCCGATGTACAAGCCAAGTATGCTGCGTTGTTGCCAACTGTAAAAACTGCTTACGTCCGAAGTGTAGATAAAGAAACAGTCTACAGTCTGGAAGATTTAAATGGGAAAATTCTTTCCTTTGGAAAATCCGTCAATGAAGATAATTTCTTGATACCCGTTACCTTCCGGGTGGACAACAAAGCCGGATTTATTTCCGGCGGATTTGTGGAAATATTCATTCAATCGTCGTCCGGAAAACCGGTGATAACCGTTCCGCATACCGCATTGATCGAAGAACAGGGCCTTTATTTCGTATATGTGCAGTTGACTCCCGAACAGTTTGAAAAACGGGAAGTCAAGACCGGAACTACAAACGGTCGCCGCACGGAAATCATCTCCGGCCTGTCCGAAAACGAACGTATCGTAAGCAAGGGCGCTATCTCCGTCAAGCTGGCACAGGCTTCCGGAACGGTAGACGCTCATACCGGACATGCGCACTAATGTTTCATTTTATTATTCATCGAAGAAATTGTTATGTTAAATAAAATCATTCAATTCTCTCTCAACAACAAACTGTTTGTATTGTTGGGAGCCGTTCTACTCACCCTGTCAGGCCTGTACACGGCCAGACAAATGGATATAGATGTCTTTCCCGACCTGACTGCTCCAACCGTCGTCGTCATGACCGATGCAAACGGAATGGCGGCAGAAGAAGTAGAACGCTTAGTCACCTTTCCCATTGAAACAGCCATCAACGGAGCAACCGGCGTACGCCGCGTGCGTTCCTCCTCCACGCAAGGTTCTTCCTTCGTATGGATAGAATTTGACTGGGGAACGGATATTTTCAAAGCCCGACAAATTGTTGGCGAAAAAATGGCAACCGTAGCCGCTAACATGCCGGACGGAATACAACCCATCTTAGCCCCACAGTCAAGCATTATGGGCGAAATCCTTTTCCTCGGATTACAGGCAGACACCACCTCCATGATGCAACTGAGAACCCTGGCCGAGTGGACTGTCAAACCGGTCGTTCTGGCCACGGGAGGCGTTTCTCAGGTCACCATTATCGGCGGCGATTACAGGCAATATCAAGTATTGGCCAACCCGCAACTCATGAAATTCTATAAAGTTACAATGAGCGAAATGGAAACCATCTGTCGCAGCCTTACCGACAACTCTTCCGGCGGCATCCTCCGCGACTACGGAAACGAGTATCTGTTGCGCGGAATTGCCAAGACATCGGATGTGGAACTGTTAAGTCAGTCATTCCTCAAAACGAATCACGGGAAACCGGTTTTACTGGGCGATGTTGCAGACATCGTCATCGGCAGCGCCGTCAAAATGGGAACAGCTTCTCAAAACGCACAACCGGCTATTATTATTTCCGTATCCAAGCAACCCAATGTCAATACATTGCAAGTCACCAAAAACATCGAAAAGAATCTGGCAGCACTGCAACAGACACTGCCGCCGGATGTGAAAATGGATACGAAAATCTTCCGGCAGGCAGATTTTATTGAAACCTCCGTGAACAACGTCGGCAGAGCGCTGATAGAAGGCGCCGTTTTTGTGATCATCATCCTTTTCCTGTTTCTGGCAAGTTACCGGACAACGGTCATTTCCATAGTCGCCATTCCCTTGTCTTTGCTGGGCACAATCGTTGTCCTCAAACTCCTGGATATGAACATCAACACCATGAGTCTGGGAGGAATGTGCATCGCCATCGGTTCATTGGTCGACGATGCTATTATCGACGTGGAAAACGTTTATAAAAGGCTTCGGCAAAACCGGCAAAAACCGGTAACCGAACGGGCGTCGGCTTATCAAATCGTTTTCGACGCTTCGCGGGAAATCCGTGCCTCTATCCTGAACGCCACTTTTATTATTATTGTCGCTTTTCTTCCCCTGTTTTTCCTTTCCGGCATGGAAGGGAGAATGTTAAAACCGCTGGGTATTACCTATATTGTATCGCTGTTCATGTCTCTGGTTGTGGCGATGACCGTCACACCTCTGATGTGTAAACTGATATTGTCGGACGACCGCTACCTGAGCCGAAAAGAGAAGGATAGCTGGCTTTCCCGGAAATTGTCGACAGTCTACGAACAGTCTTTGCAGTGGAGTGTGGGACGTAAAAAACCTGTTATCTTCGGCGCTGCTGGCCTGTTTGCCGTATCGATGGTGCTGTTTTTCAATATGGGGCAAAGTTTCCTTCCCGAATTTAACGAAGGGGCGTTGACCATTTCTGTTGTTTCCAAACCCGGCATCTCGCTGGAAGAAAGCGATAAACTCGGTAAACTCGTCGAAGAAGAACTGTTAAGCATCCCCGAAGTGAAAACTACCGCCCGGAGAACCGGTCGGGGAGAATTGGATGAACATTCCCAAACAACCAACAGCAGTGAAGTTGATGTCAATTTCGCATTAGATAACCGTCTGCAGGAAGTATTCATGGCCGATGTACGGAAAAAACTGGCAGGTATCCCCGGAGTCGTAACCACCGTCGGCCAACCGTTGGGACACCGTATCGACCACATTTTGTCCGGTACACGTGCCAATATCGCCATCAAGCTGTTTGGCAATGATTTGAATACACTGTTTTCGCTGGGCAATCAAATAAAAAACGCGATAGCCGGTATTCCCGGACTGGCCGATGTGGGCGTGGAACAGCAAACGGAAGTTCCTCAACTGCAAATTCGCGCCAATCGCCTCCTGCTTGCCCGCTACGGAATTAGCATCGAACAGTTCAACCGTTTTGTGTCGACTGCTTTCTCCGGAGAAAAGATGGGAGAAATCTACGAAGGACAGCGAAGTTTTGACCTGATACTCAGACTCAACAAAGATTACACGGAAACGCTGGAAGGCCTCAAATCGGCATTAATAGATACCGGAAACGGCGGTAAAATACCGTTGGAGGAAGTTGCGGAAATCGTTTCCGTTGCAGGCCCCAATGCGATAAGCCGGGAGAATGTATCGCGCAAAATCGTTGTTTCGGTCAACGTTGCCGGACGCGACTTGAAGAGTGTTGTCCAGGACATCGAACAGACTGTCAACCAAAAAATATCCTTGCCGGAAGGCTACCGGATTGTATATGGTGGCCAGTTTGAAAGCGCCCAAAGTGCATCGCGCACGTTGTTGATCACGTCTTTACTGGCTATCGGCATTATTTTCCTGTTGCTGTACATGGAATTTAAGAGTACGCGGCTGGCTGGCGTCATATTGTTGAATCTCCCATTAGCCCTTATTGGCGGTGTCTTTTCGGTGTTTTTCTCATCGGGCGTAGTCAGTATTCCTTCCATTATCGGCTTTATCACGCTTTTTGGAATTGCTACCCGGAATGGCATCCTCCTGGTTTCCAACTATCAGCACCTGAGAGAAAAAGGCGCCGGACTGCGCGAAACAGTCATCAAAGGCTCTATTGACCGCCTGAATGCCATCCTGATGACGGCTTTGACGGCCGGATTAGCCTTACTGCCCCTCGTCTTCAATGGCGATAAGCCCGGAAATGAAATACAAAGTCCGATGGCTATCGTGATTTTAGGCGGATTACTTACATCGACTTTGTTAAATCTATATATAGTACCGATGATTTATGAATTAATCCAACAAAACAAACAAAAGTGAAAATCATCGGATTGTTGCGGTGGAAGAGGCGCAGGAAATTGCGCCTCTACACCGATGCAATTTTCAACCCATAATGAATCATTAAAAGAATTATTAAAAAAACGCAATGAAAAAGATAGCATATATACTGTGTGTGTACTGTTCCGCCTCTTCGCTCGCGGCGGCTCAGACAACAACCGACGTTTTGCAGCAGATAGAACAAAACAACACCCTGCTCCCGGCGCTACGAGAACAAGTAACCGCCGAAAAAATCGGCAATAAAACCGGCATCCTGCCCCAGAATCCGGAAGTGGAATTTCATTATCTCTGGGGAAACCGATCGGAAACGGGCGACCGAAAAGACTTCAGCGCCACCCAACTTCTCGATTTTCCCACCGCCTATTATCACAAAAAGAATTTGGCAAACAGCAAAAACCGGCAAGCCGATTTGAGTTATCAAACGGCAAGAAACAACCTGCTGCTGGAAGCCAAGCAAAACGTCCTGACGTGGGTGTATTATCAAAAACGCCTGACCGAATCCAAAGCCCGTTTGACGAATGCTGAAGAAATCGAAAAGGCATACGGAGCTAAATATAACAAAGGCGACATCAATCTCCTGGAATACAATAAAGCGAAAATCAACCTGTTGAATATCCGGCAGGAAGTCAACCTGCTGCAAACGGAGCAGACGCAAGTTTACGCGGACTTACTTCGCCTGAATGGAGGGAAAACACTCGCATTACCGGACAGTTACCCGTTGGCCTCACTTCCGCTGGATATGGAACAGTGGTTGGCCGATGTGGAATTCCGTCACGCTCCCCTGCGTTACCTGCAACAGGAAATAGCCGTCAACCGGACAGAGGAAAAGTTGCAGCGCTCCCTGAATCTCCCTAAAATATCTTTGGGTTATATGAGCGAAAAAGTATTGACGGAGCAATTTCAAGGCCTTGTTGTCGGCGTATCCGTTCCCCTGTGGGAAAATAAAAATACCGTTCGGCAAAAGAAAGCGCAAACCATCGCTTCGCAAGCCATGGAATACGATGCGCAAAACCGCTTACGCAATGAAACAAAATCCTTGTACGAAAAGGCAACGCAATTCCTGCAAACCGTTATCGAGTATCGACAAATACTCCAGTCGGCCAATAATACACTGCTGTTGAGAAAAGCTTTCGACGCTGGCGAGATCTCGCTCATCGAATACATGACAGAATTGGGGACTTATTATGAAACCGTCAATTATCTGCTGGAAACGGAAAAGAACTATCAATTGGCATTGGCAGAACTCCTGCGATGGGAGTTGTAATGTTGGAAAGATGGGAAAAACTCAAAGCCAGCAGCACGGTGAAAGCCGTTCCGCTCACGACATTTTTGGAATAGTTGCGTATCCGGTGCGGATGTTCCCGGTGATGTTCCTTTTCTTTGTCCATAATAGCGCTGTAAAAATTAAGAGAGGGCAAAGGTAGGTTTTTAAACTAAGAACTAAAAACTAAAAATTGCGCAAAGCGCAGCAAACAGGCGTAAGCCAACTTTTAGTTTTATAGATTTTGTTGCAGTGGCATCCGGAACGGATGCCACTGCAACAAAATCATTCCTGATTCCTAATTGAATGAACATTTATTTTTGCATGAATATTTAGTTTTTATTTTTTTTGCACTATCTTTGCGACCGAACTTTTAAAACTAAGAGTTAAAAACTAAAAGCTAAAGGTTTTAGAACTAAACGTGTAAACATGATAGTTGTGGAAATAAATAACATGAATTTGTATTTTTTTAACGGGAATTATTTGGATGCTCCGAATAATTTCGTAACACACACACACACACACACACACACACACACACACACACACACACACACACACACATACACATCTATTCTGGTGTAAATCCTGCTTACATACACTCTACCCGTCATTGCGATCCGCTTGTTCCCCGTCATTGCGAGCCGCTTGCGGCGAAGCAATCCAACAGGGTATTGCCCGGTCGTGTTCGGAAGAAAATACCGCCATTGTCCCTGTGTGGCAATATGCCGGTAGAAAAAATATCCGGCACAATCTCTCCATTCGTCTCGTCCGAGACAGAATGTTATATCGCGGTTTCTTGGTATATACATACTATTTACATTTATTATTAATTTATGAAAACAAAAAGATTCTCATTAAGAGAAATGCTGAAAATTAGCAACAAAACGAGAAAGGTATTCCTGCTTTTGGCAGCGGTAGTAATGTGCTTTTGCATGACAAATGAGGCAGTGGCGCAGACGGTAGCTTCGGGAACAACCGGAAGCTGTACTTGGACAGTTACCGGGATTTCCGGTAATTATACGCTTACGATTAGCGGTACGGGGACTGTGGAGAATTATTATCCTTACATTCCCTGGTATTCATATCTAACCAGTATCAAAACTGTGGACATACAGCAGGGTGTAACGACTATTGGAAATGAGGCTTTTTCCAATTGCAGCGGCTTAACTTCCGTAACGATTCCCAATTCGGTGACGTCTATTGGAGAGTCTGCTTTTTCCAATTGCAGCGGCTTAACTTACGTAACGATACCCAATTCGGTGACGTCGATTGGAAATTATGCTTTTTCCAATTGCCGCGGCTTAACTTCCGTAACGATTCCCAATTCGGTGACGTCGATTGGAGCGGCTGCTTTTAGAAGTTGCCGCGGCTTAACTTCCGTAACGATTGGTAATTCGGTGACGTCGATTGGAAATGATGCTTTTTACAATTGCAGCGGCTTAACTTCCGTAACGATTCCCAATTCGGTGACGGCTATTGGAAATCAGGCTTTTTCCAATTGCAGCGGCTTAACTTCCGTAACGATTGGCAATTCGGTGACGGATATTGGAATTGCGGCTTTTAGAGATTGCACCGGCTTAACATCGGTAACGATTCCCGATTCGGTGACGTCTATTGGAAGTTCTGCTTTTGTCGCTTGCAGCGATTTGACAGCAATAAATGTTGATGCAAATAATTCCAATTACAGTTCTAAGGATGGCGTATTGTTTAATAAATTACAGGATGAATTAATACAATGTCCTGCCGGTAAAACAGGAAATTATACAATTCCCAATTCGGTGACGTCCATTGGAAATTCTGCTTTTTACGGTTGCACCGGCTTATCCATAACGATTCCCAAGTCGGAGACGGCTATAGGAGAATGGGCTTTTTACGGTTGCAGCGGCTTAACTTCCATAACGATTGGTAATTCGGTGACGGCTATTGAACCTTATGCTTTTTACGGTTGCACCGGCTTAACTTCCATAACGATTGGTAATTCGGTGACGTCGATTGGATATTCTGCTTTTGAAGGTTGCACCGGCTTAACATCGGTAACGATTCCCAATTCGATGACGTCTATTGGAAATCAGGCTTTTTACGGTTGCCGCGGCTTAACTTCGATAACGATTCCCAATTCGGTGACGGCTATTGGAAGTTATGCTTTTTTCGGTTGCAGCGATTTGACAGCAATAAATGTTGATGCAAATAATCCCAATTACAGTTCTTTAGATGGAGTATTATTTGATAAATTACAAAGTGTATTAATACAATATCCAGCCGGTAAAGCA
>JAISFI010000389.1 GCA_031263685.1 Dysgonamonadaceae bacterium
AGAGGCAGGCAGGGGCCGGGTTTGAACATCCAGCGGGAGTTGCCGGTTCCCATCATCAAATCTACATCATCGGCATACTCATGCAAGGGCGCTGGCGAACGAACAATATCGCCCCGATACACTATTTCATTTCCCTGTTGTATCGTAAAAACGGCCTTTTCCGGTCTCCTGCCGGCCGGGAATGCAGGTATGTAAATTTCCTGAATACTTTCTCCGGCTTCTATCCTGCGGGTAATATCAGGAAATCCATTTACCTGAAATGTCAATTCCCGGGCTTCGTCCAGTTGCGTCATCTCCACCAATACGGGTTGCACGCGTGAGCCGTCTCCGAGCAAATATTCAAATGGCGCCGCTTTTACCGAATGGATAAGTGAAGACGAGGCTTCTCCCAACAGCATTTTTTCCGGCGTTTCTAAACGAATACAGTCAAAAATAGCCCATGAACCGGCAATACTTCCCAACTGTATCCGGTTGATGCCTTTTTTCAGCCATGAACACGGAAAATTAACAGTTACGGTTTGAGGCTTACCTGACGTTGTTTCGCTTTTCAACAAGGCGGAATTATCTTCACCTTTGATTTCCTTTTCAAGGCGATGTCCGTTTATCTCTATCCGGATTTTGACGGAATGTGTATCATTTACTCCTGCAAAAATTAAAGACAGTGTGCAATTACCTTGTTTGGCTGCATTTTTTACTTGAAACCAAATGGAAGGAAAATGCCGTGGATGAAATCCAGCCCAGTAACCGCCCCCCGCCCATTGATCGAGCGGGCCGGGCAGTACATACGACCAATGTTTTTCGGGAACGGAGTAGCCGACATAGTACGACTTTTCCCCTCCAAATTGTGCCAGAAAAGCATCATACCGGTTGGGATATAGGGCAAATTCGGATGCAGAGCCATCCTGACGACCTATTTCAAACAATACTTTGTTTTGAGAAAATGCTCCCCAAGCAAAGAATACAAAAAGAAAAGATAATGTAAATCGCACGATTTTTACTGTTTCATATTACAAATTCAAATCCAATAAACATTCGCCTTCCGCATTCAAAACTTTCAGATTCAATATTTTTTCTGTTTTTTTCAGAATTGCGACCGTAGCCGATTTTTCATCATTGCCTCCACCAATAATTACCGGGAAATTATTTCCTTTTTGCCCCTTTGAGATATAATTATAACGATGGAGATGTCCATTCAGGCAAACCGAAAAATTTGCTTTTGCCAATACATCTCCCCATAAATCACGACAAGGGACAAATGATTCTTCTTCCATCCCATATACCGGAATGTGATGGATCAATACCTTTTTCGTTGCAGATTTAAATTTCTTTGAATCGACCTCTTTCTTTAGGAATTCTGCTTGGTCTTTACGGTATTGAGTAAAATCATTCAGATCATAATAGACCGGTGTTTCATCAGGCTTGTCTTCTCCACAATCCAACAGGACAAAACGGGTATCACCGATATTGAAAGCGCCGTAAGAATGGCCTCCCATTCGTTCCAACAAATTCCAAAGAAACATGGAATAAGCTCCTCGAGTTTCATGATTACCTCTCAGGTAAATACTCGGTATTCCGTTTGCGCCTATTTTACTTCCATAATAATTAATTGAGCGAAGCGCAATCGACTCGCTTTGAACATCCGTAATACAATCTCCATTGAAAAATACAATATCGAAGGGAGCATCCTTCACCTGGGCATACAACTTATCAAACAAAGGATAATTATCATGTATATCATTGAAAATAACAGCCGTAAAATCGGTCGATTTATTATCAAAAGTCTTGAAAGAAGTCATTTCGGAACTTGCGGTTTCTCCGAATTCCTTCAGGTAAGGACCATAAAATGTAATTTCCCGAGAATAGACCCGGTAATAATATTTTGTACCCGGAGTAAGACCTGTAAGTCGGATCCGGTTCAATTTGGTATTGGCAATGACTTCACCTTCGATGTAAGCACGTGCACGTTTCATATCCAAAGTATCTGTACCGTATTCCAACCAACTGTAACAAGGCACATTCGTATGCCATATAATAGTCATAGCATCCGTTGCTGGATCTTGAAGATACGGGTTGGTACGAAAAATTTCCGATTTGTCAACACTCAGCCGGACATCCACAAACAAGGGCAAGTGATCCGAGGCGATCGGTTCGTCCAACACCCTGCGTTGAAGTACGGAATAAGTTTTTCCATCAGCTTTATGTCCGAAAATATAATCGATTGTCTCACTCGGTTTATCGGCCGGAATGGTAAATTGCTTCGGATTATTCAACATTTTCCAAGATTTGGCGAGTTCCAGGATTTCATCAGATTCCGGTTGTGCATTGATATCGCCGGCCAGAAAAGCAGGCTTCCCAAATGAAACCGCTTCCTCATTAACCATTTTTGAAGAAGCCAGACGATCCTCATCATTCAGGGAATAATGCGTACAGCAAACAATATACCTCTCAAACTCCACAATCAACAGGGAACGCAATTCTTCACGTCCCGGCAACGGAATCCGTTTCCAAGACAAAGGTTTTTCTTTGGATAAAACCCCTATTCCATATTTTCCTCCCTGATAATCGATAGAAGCCCCATAAACAGCGTACATTTTTGTCAGTCCGCCCAAAACGGACAAAACATCCGTTTTTCCACTCCTTTCGGTCATACTGTCAAGCTCCTGCAAAGCAACTACATCGGGCGA
>JAISFI010000048.1 GCA_031263685.1 Dysgonamonadaceae bacterium
TTTAAACTCCCCATTCTCATCGGATATGGCGAAATAGCTGGTAACTCCATCCAGGCGGATGGTTGCGTAAGGCAGTGATTCTTTTGTATCGGCATCGCTGACTTGTCCGCTGAAAATGATGTCTGTTTTACGTTGCTGGGCTTGTAGAGTAGAAGTCGTAAGCAGTATAAAGACCATGAAAATCTCTCTGTATGAAAACATAATATATTCCTGATTAAATTTCGGTGCAAAAGTACAAAGAGTATAGATGTAATAAAATCACTATTTTTAGGGATTTTTAATGCGTCGAATAGCTATAAATGGGGATGGCCGAAAGTAAAAATAAACAAAATAATCAATATCTTTGCGCCGATAATTTTAATATTCATTTAAAACTGAAAGAGCATGGAAGATAAACATGTAATTCCGATTCCGCCACAAGTGCTGGCGCAGGCGCAGGCCAACATCGACGCTGCCCTGCAAGTGCTTGCCCCCTATCTGCTGCCACTCACCCCGGCAGAACGGCACGACTTGCCGAAGATGGGCGACAAGACGCTGAGTTTCGTCGAAAAGGCGCAAGATTATGCGCACCAGTATCCGGCACTGTGCCCGTCGTATCTCAACGTCGCCGAGTTCGACGTCGATATGACCGATGCTACCGGACTGCGCCGGGTGCACATCACCGCCAAACAGTTGTCGGACGACATCGACGACACGGTAATGATCGCCGGCAGCGAATCCTATCAGGCAGCGCTGGTGTTCTACAACGCCGTCAAAGCCGCCGCTGCACAGGACATTCCCGGCGCCAAGGAAGTGTACGCCGACCTGAAGGCGCGTTTCCCGTCTATCAAGCGGAAGCCCAATGAGTAACGGAAGACGCGAAAATCCCCCTCCATACAGCCAGTCGGTTTTGGGAGGGGGATTTTTTTTTTCCGCGCTCCGAGAGCCTCCATCTTCGCTCCGAGCGAGGACGTCCTCGCTTTTACCGACAATCGACCTTCTCCGAGAACCTTAATCCTCGCTCTGAGAACCTCAATCCTCGCTCCGAGAACCTTAATCCTCGCTCCGAGAACCTCAATCCTCGCTCGGAGAACCTCAATCCTCGCTCCGAGAACCTCCATCCTCGCTTTTACTGACAAAGACCTCGCTCGAAGCGACAAAATGGCAGTGATTTTTATCCATCATTCCACAGCCGTCTCCAGTTGGTGTTCTGATCGATTTGGCGCTGTTGCTAAAAGAAAGCGTTCCGCTGTTGCGGAAGAGGCCGAGGTTTAGCGTAGCAGATGAGGCTATTAAAAATTAGGCAAGAACAGGTGAGGGGAGGAAGATCCAGTTAAATTTCATTAATTCCTGAAAACAATCTACGTAATGTTTGTTTATTCTACGTAAAGTACGTAGATTTGCGCAGTCAACGTAATCGTAATAATATCTAAATAACAGAATATGGAACAATTAACGCCCCAAGAGGAACAACTGATGCTGTATGTATGGGACTTCGGTCCGGGTTTCATAAAGGATTATCGTAACTGCTATCCCGATCCCAAACCGCCCTATACGACCGTCGCAACTATTATTAAAAAATTGGAGACGAAGGGATATTTGTCTTCGCGATTGTACGGTAATACCTACGAATATCGACCCCGGATTAAGCCCGAACGATATAAAAGTCAATACATATCGGACATCGTTAACCAGTTTTTCCAACATTCATACAAGGAAATGGTTACTTTCTTCGCACGGGAAGAAAAACTATCGGAACAGGATCTGGAAGAGATTATTCAACTGATTAAAAAACAGAAATAATATGGATTTCCTTACCTATCTTATAAAGGTGAATGTGGCTGTTGCGCTGTTTTACGGCTGCTACCGGCTGCTTTTCCGGGAGGATACGTTTTTGAAGGGTCGGCGCGTGGCCTTGCTTGGCTTGATTTTAACGGCTGTTGTGTATCCGTTCGTTGATGTGGCGCGGGGATTGGCAAACAGTCGCGAGGTCTGGGAAGGGATATTGCCGGTTTATACGGTGCCGGAGGTAGCGATTTTCGTACCGGTGGGCGGGCAAAGCGTTTCGTTTGTCGATCGGTTGCCGGAACTGTTTTTAGTTCTTTACGGTGTAGCAGTGGCAGGATTGTTTGTCTGGATACTGATTCAAGCGGGAATCATCGCCGGATGGGTGAGCCGGTCGCAAACCGTTGAGATGTACGGGATAACCGTTCATCGGCATCCGGGGATACAGACGCCATTTTCCTTCTTCCGGTGGATTGTTTTGGATACGACGCGCTATACTGACGTCGAATTGCAGGAAATTCTCCGGCACGAAAATACGCATGTTCGGGAAGCACATTCGGTCGATATTCTTTTGGCGGAGTTGCTTTGCACATTCTGCTGGTTCAATCCTTTCGCATGGCTGCTGAAACGGGAAATCCGCTTGAATCTGGAGTTTCTGGCCGACCGGTCGGTGCTGGCTTCGGGCTGCGAGGCGGAACATTATCAGTTTCACCTGCTTCGTTTGACTTATCACAAGGCTATAGCAAAAATAATTAATAATTTCAATGTATCACTTCTTAAAAAACGAATTTTTATGATGAACAAAAAACAAACATCGAAGTTGAGTATCGTAAAGTATACTCTGTTGATTCCGGTTATCGCGGCGCTCGTGTTTTTCAACAACACGTTCCGGATGCAGGCTGGAAATGTACCGTCGGCTATTGAGGAAAATGAGACGCCTGCAATGCTTGCTCAAAATCTCGTAGTTTTGCCTGCAACGAATGGCGAAGTAGCAGCCGTTGCTTCGACAAGTAAAGACTCAATCTTTTCGGATACTGAAAAAATGCCCAGCTTCCCCGGAGGCGAGGAAGCGCTGATGAAGTATTTGTCCACAAACCTGCATTACCCCAGATCAGCGGCCCAAAAGGGGATTGAGGGGCGGGTATCTGTGCGTTTCGTGGTCGCTTCCGACGGGTCGATAGTAGATACGAAAATTCAGCACTCGTTAAATCCGGCTTGCGACCAGGAGGCTATCCGAGTGATCGAAAGTATGCCGAAATGGACGCCGGGAATGAAAGATGGCAAGGCGGTTTCCGTATATTACACACTGTCGGTTAGGTATAAGCTGCCGGCGCCAAAGAAAGATAATGTTTCTCCACAGAAATAAGAGCTAAAAACTAAAAACTAAAAAACTAAAAGTTGGCTGGCACCTGTTTACCGTGCTTCGCGCAACTTTTAGTTTTTAGTTTTTAACTTTTAGTTTTCTTGATTTTTTTCTTCTTTAAACTTCGTTATTCCCGCATCCATTAAAATATTATACCAGTTAAGTATCTTTTTAATGTCCGACGGATATACTCTGTCTTTATCAAATTCGGGTAATATTTCCAGAAAATATTTTTTCAGCGATTCAGGTTGAGCGAAAAGCTTAATATCTATTTTCTGTCCGCTTTCTTTTTCTTTGATTATGGTTAATATATCGGTTAGCGGGACTTCTTCTGAAGAGGTATAAATGGCAATATCACTCAAAGAAATAACCTTATCTTGCGAATAGACAGGGATTCTTTTAGCATCGATCAAAGACTCTACCACATGCATATTTTTTCCTTGGGAAATCAATTTGAAAAGACCGGGCTTACCGGAAATGCACAAGATTTTTTTCAACATAAAACTTTATTTTAGAATAAAAATTACTTTCAAAATTCACGGCAAAAATAATATTCCCTTTTGAACTGACAAAAGAATCACGGACAGATTTCCCGGATTATTTTTTCCACTTGTGGAATGATTGCCTGTACGTCATCGTTATAAACCACAAAATCACTCTGTTTGCAGATATATTCGTCCGGCAACTGGCTTTCCATGCGCTGAATGACTTGTTGGCGGCCAACGGCATCCCGCTCCATCGCCCTGCGGATACGAAGCTCCGTCGGCGCCGTAACGCAAATGACATGCTTCACTTCCCGATCAAAGCCGGATTCAAAAAGAATGGCCGACTCTATCGCCGACAGGGAAGTATTTATACGCTCCGTCCATTGAATAAAATCCTGTAACACGATTGGATGAATCAGCCTGTTCACAAACATTAACTGCTCCTTGTCCGAAAAAATCAGGGAAGCCAGTTTTGCTTTATTCAACACCCATTCCTGATGCAAATCATCGCGCTGATACAAATCATCACCGAACCGCTCCGTCAGCGTTTTCCGGATCAGGGGAGAAGATGCGGTAAGCCGTTTACTCTCCATATCGGCATTATAGACCGGAATATCCAGCAGCGTCAGTATGTTGGAAACCACCGACTTTCCGCTTCCAATACCACCGGTTACAGCAATTTTAATCATTTGATTTGTTCGATGAGATATTCCACCCGTTTAGGCTCATATTGGTAGTTATCCGGAACTTCGGGCTTTTGCGTGATGACTACGGAAACGGTAGGTGACTCATTTTTCACGATGTCGCCATAAAATACAGACGCTTCAAAGTCTCCGGGTCGGATTGCCGAGTACTTGGATAAAGGTAAAAGACACGAAATACGAATCGTTGCCGGAAAAGTACGCAAGCGACAGTTGGCCGGAAAATCTTTACCGGTAACAGGAACTTCAAACGATTTTTCCGTATACTCTTCTACCGACAGTAACATATTTACAGCATTCGTGTTCAGTCGAACGCCGGTTACAGCTTGCAACTTCATGCGGATCTTTTTATTGCTGTTCAAATTCGACCAGCTTTTCTTTTCCGTAAAAACTCCGTGAATACTGTCCAACCGTTCCTGAGTACCATATACAGTTACTTCCGAAGGCTCAAATACGATATGTTTCGTAAGCATATATCCGGATGCCGGCTCTATTTTTCCGTTGAGCCAGACAGGAACTTTTTTCTGCTTCAACAGTGTATAATCAATGACAATGGCCGATGGCGAGCATGAAATCATTTTGGCCGACGTTGGTAATCTTTTCAAACACTCGGTTGCAATGTATTCGGACGAGATTGTATAGTGCTGCTCTTTCGGATTCAACTGTTGCAAATCGATTTGAATAGGAGGCTGTTGTCTCAATAAGGCATACTTCAGTAAAGCGCGTCCCGCTCCCTGCACCGAGACTTCGATAGCGGTTGGCAGTGTACTGCTCACAGCAATATTTCCTGGCAAATGTGTATAGTGGAGGGGAATTTTTACCGACAATTCATCTGTCTGCTGTACAGATTGCATCAGCCAAAACCCCAGCGAAAGCGCCAGAAAAAGTAAAAAAAGCAAAACTTCCTTCCATGTTTCTTCATGGAAGAAAGTTTCGATTTTCGTTCTTAAGTTTGCAATATCTGTTTTACTTAGTAGCATTTGGAAGTGAAAATACAGATGCTTTATCTATTTTGATGTCCACATTATCTGCAATTTCTACCACAAAATAGTCGTCGTTTACCTTTTTTACTTTAGCGTGAACGCCGCCGGAAGTAACCACTTTATCGCCTACCTGTATCGCGTTGCGGGCTTTTTGGATTTCTTTTTGCTTCTTTTGCTGCGGACGAATCATGAAAAAATAGAAGATCGCGACAATGGCAATCATCATAATCCAACCGGAATTGCCTCCCAGTGGAGATGTTGTGGCGCCTGCATCCGGCGCTGCCTGTAATAAAATACTTAAAAGATTCATAATACTCAAATTTTGATAGTTTATATTTTAGGAAATTTAACTCTTAAATAACAGGTTTTCGCTTTTTAATTCTTCAACAATCGCATCCAGTACTCCATTAATAAAGGTAGCGCTTTTAGGAGTGCTGAAAATTTTTGCCAAATCTATATATTCATTCAATGTAACATTGATGGGGATATGTGGGAAAGACAGCAACTCACAGATTGCCATTTGCATGATATACAAATCCATGTTGGCAATCCGGTCGAAATCCCAGTTCTCGATATGTTTATCAATGCGCTGGCTGACATTTTCGTTTTGCAGAAACGATTCGCGGAGCAGTTTGATGGCAAACGTCCGGTCTTCTTCGTCTTTGAACATTGGCAGCAGTTCCTGTTTATCGCCTGCTGTTTCTTCAAGTTTTTTAATCGTCTTCAACACAAAGGTTTCAATAATCTCCACATCATCGTTCCAGTAGATGCATTTATCTTCCAACAGTTCATCCAACTCTTCATTATTATAGATGAATTTTTTGAAAGACTGCTTCCAAAACTCCTTGTCGGACGCATAATCATCCGGCGACTGCAGATATGCT
Source organism: Dysgonamonadaceae bacterium (assembly GCA_031263685.1). Taxonomy (GTDB): domain Bacteria; phylum Bacteroidota; class Bacteroidia; order Bacteroidales; family Azobacteroidaceae; genus JAISFI01. Next base: position 6,181 of record JAISFI010000048.1, read on the forward strand.
GCATATTGCTCCGATCCAATGATTTGATTCAACAACTTTTTGGTAAAATTCGTATCTTCCGTCCAAAACAATCCTTTTTGGGAGGCAAAAGACTGGAGATATTCATTGGTCGATAATAGAGCCGACAGTCGGTTATTGATGAAACGAGTGTTGGGATTGAGATCAGCTTCGGTTGCCAGGTGCTTATGCTTCCTCAAATCCAGCCTTTTCTGCTCCATATCGGTCAGATGAGGAATGATTAACAGGAGGTAATGATATAAATCATAAGATTTCTGGAGACTGAATAATAATTCATTTTCAGCAATTTTTAAATCCTTGTCTTCTTTCTGGCAGGTCGAAAATAAAACCTGAAGAACTTTAGAACGAATAACAGTACGATTAATCATTTATAAAGAACATCTTTTGTTTGTGGACGGCAAAGTTACGATAATATTTGGAAATTCAATAAAAAATCATACCTTTGCAGCGCTTTAAAAATTCCGTGTGATGGGAAATTGAGAAGCAATCTTAATTTTGAGTAACACAAACAAACAAAAAATGAAAACATTCGAATTAGCAGGCGCCGCAAGAACAGGTCTGGGTAAAAAAGCGGCAAAAACGTATCGTAAAGAACAAAGTATTCCTTGCGTATTGTATGGAGGAAAAGAAGTTGTACACTTCACCGTTAAGACTGACAGTGTCCGTAAACTGATTTACACGCCCGATATTCATCTTGTAAATCTTACGATTGATGAAAAAAATTACACAACCATCTTGAAAGATGCTCAATTTCATCCGGTATCGGAAAATATCTTGCACATGGATTTTCTGGAAGTAGTGGACAATAGTCCGATTACAATGGAAGTTCCTGTTGTTTTGGACGGTTTGGCAGAAGGTGTAAAAGCCGGCGGTAAGTTGGTGCTGGAAATCCGGAAACTGAAAGTAAAGGCGCTCTACACCAATATTCCCGAAAAATTGACAATCAACGTGGAAGAGCTTGGATTAGGTAAAACGATCCAGGTTGGCGCTTTGTCTTTCGACAATTTAGAGATATTGAATGCCAAAAACAGCGTCGTATGTTCCGTCAAGATGACTCGCGCCGCAAGAGGAGCCGCAACGAAGGGCGAATAAAACGTGTATGAAATATCTGATTGCCGGCTTGGGTAATATCGGACTTGAATACCGGGATACCCGCCACAATATAGGATTTATGGTATTGGACGCCTTCGCGAAGGCGTCCAATACTGTTTTTGATGATAGAAGATATGGCGCTGTCGCCGAAATGCGGTTGAAAGGGAAAATATTATTCCTGTTAAAACCCTCTACCTATATGAATTTGAGTGGCCATGCCGTCCGGTACTGGATGCAAAAGGAAAAAATCGCTTTAGAAAACTTACTGGTCATTGTAGACGATTTGGCTTTGCCTTTCGGCACCCTGAGACTGAAACCTAAAGGAAGTGATGCCGGCCACAACGGATTAAAGCATATTCAAACTACATTGGGTACGCAAGCATACAACCGTTTACGTTTCGGTATCGGCAATCAGTTCCTTCCGGGAGGACAAATTGATTTTGTATTAAGCGATTTTTCTCCGGAAGAAACAGTACTTCTTCCTCAACGCATCCAGTTAGCGACAGACATTATTCAAAGTTTCTGCCTGTCGGGAGTCGAACACACCATGAATCAGTACAACAACAAATGAACAAGCTAAGATGAACGAGGTAAGAATTGACAAATGGATGTGGGCGATGCGGATTTTCAAAACAAGAACGCTCGCCGTCGAAGCTTGCAAGAAGAATCGCATACTCGTCAATGACACTCCAGCTAAACCTTCCCGGACGGTCAAAACCGGCGACCTTATCCAAGTTCGCAAACCTCCGGTAACTTACACTTTCAAAGCGCTCCAATTGACGGATAAAAGAATCGGCGCCTCCTTAGTTCCCGAATACCTCGAAGATGTTACCCCTCCCGAACAATATGAATTGATGGAACTCAATAAAATAGGCGGATTTATCGACAGAGCCAGAGGCACTGGTCGCCCCACCAAAAAAGAACGGCGAGATTTGGATGATTTTTTAGACGATAGAGGAGATATACAGTAGATTCATCATTTGCAGAAAGAAAACAACTAAAGAAAGAGGCTGACTTGTTAGGACAGCCTCTTCAGAGCCTTGTAGAACTCTATTCAATTTATAATTTACTTAAAAAAAAACATCTATTTTTGAGCCTCTTGTCGGATTCGAACCAACGACCCCGAGATTACAAATCACGTGCTCTGGCCAGCTGAGCTAAAGAGGCAGGAGGGTAAGCTTACCACATCGCGCCGCTACAACCGACTACCCTTGCTGTCGTCAGACCCTGGGGGATTTGAAGGGAGCTGGCCGTGTAGGACTTACCCGGGTACAAAAGTAGTGCTTTTTGTCGAAATAACAAAAGAAAACAGCAATCTTTTTTAGACTGATGGGTAAACAAATTATCTGTAAGGCAATTATCACCCTACGTGAGGAACATTTTTCCGAAATTCCACAGCAGCCCAATGGCGCTTTGAACGGGATGTCAGGAAATTCAAGCCGGATTTTTCACAAACTTCTTTGATGGCGGGAATATCTTCCGTATAAAAACCGCTCATGTAAAGGATTCCTCCGGCATGTAAACAGGCTGCGTATCGGTGAATGTCGTTTAACAGGATATTCCGATTGATATTTGCCAGGATGACATCAAACTTTTCATTTCCTAATATCTGTGCATCTCCAAGCACCACGCTGATATTTTCAGTATGGTTTAATTGCCTGTTTTCAATGGCATTATTGTATGCCCATTCGTCGTTGTCGACAGCAAGGACAGGATTTGCTCCTTTCATTGCGGCTAAAATAGCGAGGACGGCAGTACCGCATCCCATGTCTAATACGGATTTTTCCCTGACTTCCATGTCCAGCAAAAAAGAAATCATCAGTTCGGTGGTTTCATGATGGCCGGTGCCGAACGACATTTTAGGATCAATGATAATATCGTATTTCGCAGGAGGAATATCTTTGTGAAATGTGCTGTGTATCGCACATTGCCTGTCGATAATAATGGGTTGGAAGAAATGTTTTTCCCATTCTTCATTCCAATTTCGGGTGATAATCAACTGCTGGGAGAAAGAAATGTCTGCCGACAAAGGGAAATGGTCGATCATTTCTTTCAGCGCCTCTTCCGAGAATAAAGTCTCGCTGATATAGCCGAGCAGATGGGCGCTTTCATCTTCCGAAAAACTTTCAAACCCCAAGTCTCCGAGAAGAGAAGTCAGTACGTCCTTAATTACCTCTTCGCTAATTACCTCTGTGTTGGGGGTACAGTAAAATGTGAGTTCGTAATAGTTCATAATGTTTAAATTACTTCGCAAATTGCTTCGCAAAAATACTTGTTTTTTGTGGTAAAAAGTTAAATTTCCCGCAAAAAATTGTTGAAAATCTACATATCTACTATATTTGTGAGTTGAAAGATATTTTCAGCATTAAACCTGAAGGATGAATTGTTATCTAAATGGTTGTAAAAATAGAAATTAATGATAGGAGAAATGCACAATGAAAACAATGATTAAATTATCCGCTCTAGTATGGGCAAGTTTTTTGGCTTTTTCGGTTTTTGCACAAAACGACGATTTTGTTGATGATATCTATTACAGTGCTAAAAAACAGAAAACGAAGACTCAATTGGAAGTAAAACCGGCACAAAATCAGGTTAAAACAACTGCAAGTGCAGGAACACAGACGATTACATCCCTTTCCGATTATCGGGATGTGGATGAGTATAATAGACGATATTCCGAAGATATTATCATTGAAGAGCCGCTGGATACGGTAGATCCATCTGATGAATATGTTGACGGAACGTATTCCCAACGGATAGTAAAATTCCATGATCCGACCAAAATAGTAGTTGTAGGCGCCGACAATATTAACATGTATATGGATGGCGATGCTTATGTGCTTGATTTTACGGAAAAATCTACTCCTTCGATCAATATTAATATGGGTTACGGTTATTACAACCCATATTATTCGTGGTATGATCCCTGGTACGATCCGTGGTATTATGGTTCAAGATGGAATAGCTGGCATTATAATCCCTGGTATTATTCGTCATGGTACAGTCCCGGATATTACGATCATTATGGGTATTATAGCTATTATCGTCCTCATTATGGAGGACATTATTACGAACATTATTATCCTCACAGTTATAGTTACAGCCGCAGCACCTATAATCCTAATGGACGATCTTCTTATGGGAGTCGGTCTGCTTATGGTAGTCGATCTTCTTATGGAAGCCGGTCTTCTGCGGTGGGACGCAGTTCGCGGGGAACTGTTGCTTCGGGACAATCTTCGACTTATAATTCAGGCCGTTCATCTACTCGTTCCTCCGGTGTATCTTCCGGCAGAAGTTCGGTGAGTGAAACAGTGAGATCATCATCTTCATCATCTTCTACCCGGAGTTCGAGAGACGCGTATTCAAGACCGTCGTCTTCGTCATCTACCAGAAGTAGCGCTGCTGGTACGGTAGATCGTTCTACACGTTCGTCGACAAGTTCCAATGTCAATTCGCCGGCGTCAGGGACAAGATCTTCGTCGTCATCCAATTATCAGGGGAGTACACGGAGTTCAAGTTCTGCGGGATATAGTTCTTCTTCCAGCAGCGGACGTAGCAGTAGTAGCGCCGGGAGTTCTAATAGTGGGACGACTACCCGTTCGTCGAGTTCGTCGGGCAACAATTATTCATCGGGAAGCAGCACTCGCTCTTCTTCATCCGGAAGTAGCAGCAGTTCTTCTTCGGTGAGCAGTAGCCGTTCGTCATCTTCGGTGAGTAGCGGTCGCTCTTCCTCATCTTCATCTTCGGGGAGTAGTGGTCGTTCCTCTTCGGGAAGCAGTGGTCGTTCTTCTTCCGGAAGTAGCGGTCGCAGTTCCAGATAACCTATTTCATTCACATTATTATTTTTATTATGAAACGTAACATCTTATCTATAGCAGCTTTCTTTGTTGTTTCTTTTTCTTTTGCACAAGGCGAAATGGATGCGTTGCGATATGCTCGCAATGATCTTACCGGTACAGCCCGGGCGATGTCTATGGGTGGCGCTTTCGGTGCCCTGGGAGGCGATATTACCGGTATAGCGATTAATCCGGGCGGTATTGGCGTGTACAGAAGTTCGGAAATCGTGACTACAATGAATTTCGAAAATATTTCTACCAAAACGACATTGACGGATAACAGGTTCAAATTCAATTTCGACAATGTCGGATATGTTGGATTTTTTCCTTCCGGAAGTGATGGTGTGGTAGGTTATCATTTCGGATTTACTTACAACCGCTTAAAGAATTATAACAGGAAATATACAACGCAGGGACAGGCGATGCCTGTGTCATTAAGTGATTATGTGGCTACTAAATCCAGGGGGCTTGATAGTGACCTGTTATTACATTCAGGAGCGGCAGATCCTTTTAATGACATGCCATGGTTGTCTGTATTATCATATAATGCGGGGATAATTAAAAATAAGGTAAACGATCGTTTCAATTATGAATCAATCTTACCTATCGGCGAAACAGTAGATAATGCCTTGTCTGTAAGTGAAAAAGGATCGATAGGCTCTTATGATTTTACTTTGGGTATGAATATTGCGAATATCGTTTCTTTGGGAGCGACGTTGTCATTCACGAATATTGATTATCGTATGAGCGCTTATTATTCGGAAAAATTTGCGAATGGTGGTGATTTTTTTCTGGATAATTGGTTACAGACAGACGGAAATGGCTGTGGCGTGAAAGTCGGAACTGTTATACGTCCGATAGATGCATTGAGGATAGGGATCGCCTATCATTCGCCAACATGGTATAGTTTGTATGATCATTTCAATGCAAAAATGGATTATTCGGAAAAGAACTGGATAAAATCGGCAGATGATAATACACTTGATTATAGTTTTCAGACGCCCTATAAATGGGTTTTTAGTGTGGCCGGGATTATAGGTACCCGTGCCATTGTAAGTGTTGATTATGAATTGACCGATTATAGCAGCACGAAATTTCATACAATTAATGGTGGATATGACCCGAATTTCAAAGTCCAAAATTCTTATATGGAGGAAGATTTGAGGCCTACATCTTCTTTGAGAACAGGTTTGGAAATTCGGCCAATATCACAGCTTTCTATCCGTTTGGGATATGCGTTTGCACAGGCGCCCATGAAAAAGCGTGTATTAGCAGGAGATCAGGAAATAGAAACGGTAGGCTCGATTCCTCATTTTGTGCTGGAAGGCGATACACATTATTATACGGCAGGATTGGGCTTTCGCTTTACCCGGAATCTCTACATGGATGTTGCAGTGATTGCAAAACAGGAGAAAGACAAAGTGTATGCGTTTTCTAACATCTTTGAAAATGGAGCGCCTATTGTTGAAAGCACTCCGGCTGGGTTAAAAATAAATACATTCAAGGGATTGTTGACTGTTGGTTGTAAGTTTTGATTTTTCTACGGTTATCAAAGTGCGTTACTTGCGATAGTTAAATAAATTAAGGTATGAAAAAAGTAATTTATTTATTCCTTGTTTTCGTTATCGTATTTTATTCTTGTGAAAAAGATACGCCAACAGACGAAAACGTTAAACAGAAAAATGTTGTTGGATTGGTTGAAAAAGGCCCTTTTATTTCCGGTTCGTCGGTAAATATCTACGAACTTGACAACCATTTGAATGGAACCGGACGCGTGTTTGAAGCCAAAACGGACGATGAAGGTGCATTTTCAATCAATACATCAACTTCGCGTGGTTTACAATACATTAAATTATCGGTTAATGGTTTCTATTTTAATGAATTTACAGGTAAGTTGTCGGACGCGCCGATTGTTTTGGAAGCTTTGGCAGACGTTTCACAAACCGAATCGGCTAATATCAACGTCAATGTATTGACACATTTGGAAGCGTCTCGCGTTTTAAAACTTGTTTCAAGTGGAATAAGCTTTCAGGATGCCAAACAGCAAGCGCAAAGGGAATTACTGGACGCTTTTCTGATCACCAATAAATCGCTTAAACCGGAAGAAATAAGCATTACCGACAACAATACTTACGCCAATATTCTACTTGCAGTTTCTTCTATCTTGCTGAATGGCAGAAGTGATGCCCAATTTTCGGAATTTATGAGCGAAATTAGAGACGATCTTGTCGATGGAGCAATTTCAGCCGAAATGAAGCCGAAAATTGTCCAATCAAGTTTGGGTTTGAATCATACTCAAATCAAGGAACATATTAAAAACCGATATGCGGAATTGGGAAAAACGGTTGAAATTGGTGCGTTTGAGTTGTTTATTGACGGTAATGGCGACGGGCAAATCGGCGACTTTTATGAAGAAGACACTCCTGCAATTATTGTGGAAGAATATCTTCTGTCAGAAGAAAATGCCAAAAGCGTACTAACGGAAACACTTGCTTCCATATATTCGTTTGCACAAAATCAGTATCTGTTCGATGCAATTTATAGTAACTCCATTGTAATAAATAATTTCGATTCGTATGAATTGCAAGCCATTTATAATCACGATATTAATCCCAACGCAAACATAATAAATGAATTATGGAAAACTGCCTATCAATCAATCAATCGTATCAATCAATTAATCTATCTTTTGAGGAAATCGGAAAAAGACTGGGCAGCAAGATATGTGGATTATGCAAGAACTTACAGGGCTTATCTCTATTTGAATATGATAAACTTGTGGGGAGATATTCCGCTTATAATTGTTTCGCCATCATCTATAAATGAAGTAATAGATTTTTCACGTATTTCTCAAAGTGAAGTATTAGATTTTATTATCAGCGAACTGAATAATACATATTCCCATCTGCCGGACGAAGTTCCTTTTCCCGAATGTACAAAATATTTTGCCCAATCAATTCTAGCAAGAGCATACTTGCACAGAGCAGATTACAATCTTGCTTTGCAATGTGTTGCGGATATAGTCAACAGTGGGAAATACACGCTGAATGCGGAAAGTATTTTTGAATTGCCAAACGAAAACAACTATTCCGGCGTTTGGTATCGTAAATGGATTCAAAAAGGAGATTATATGCCTGTGTACAGATATGTGGAAACTTTGCTGACGGCAGCAGAAGCCGCTTATCGGACAGGAAACACGGCTCAGTCGCTTGCCTTTTTAAACCAAATCAGGCAACGTATTGGACTTGAAAATATATCCTCCATTACGGAAGAAATCCTGTTAAATGCCTGGCAAACCGAACTGAAAAACGAAGGTCTGCATTTCTTCACCTTAAAACGTTTAGGAAAAGCGGTTCAAATTTTGAATATTCCCGAATATAAACTGTTATTGCCTATTCCGGATAGAGAAATAACATTAAATCCTAAAATGACACAAAATCCGGGTTGGTAGTATAAAAAATATTCATGTTTCCGCATACAGGAGAGAGAGTAGAAATATAAAAATGCATAATCTCGAATGTCCATTAGAAAACTCCGCTTGACGTAGTGTCCGTGGTATGTCGAGTTAAAAACAAGGCTCCTCTTGCAACATATATAGAAGGAAAACAAGGAGTGAAAAAATGGGAAAATATATTGGAAATTATGCTGAGCAGGGGTGTACTGTTTGTTTCTGCCCATATGGAACCGTATTTCAATGGAATTCAAAATGAGCATTATGCAAAGAATATCTGTAATTATTCGGTGAACGTGACTTCCAACAAGATTGTTAAAATAAGAATGACCGCTAGCTCTTCTTTAGACAAATTGAAAAACACAACGGTTTCGTCCACTTATGCTTATGACACTTATGGCAATACCACTTCCGCATCTATTGATTATGGCGGAGGAATTACAGAAACCATATCAAATTCATATATCAACAATGCAAGCGAAACGAATTACTTGCTTGGCTTTTTGACTAATACAACGAAAACGACTAATCGTAACGGTTCTTCATTTGTAGAACGTAACCATATTCCTGAATCCAATATTAAGGGTTTACCATATTTAAAAAGACAGATAATGATGCAACACAGGCTCATATTCTTGTTTTTTATGCCAACGGCATCCAATTTGGAGGAGCGGGTGTAAAATCGCTGATCGAACTTGGAAACAAATTTAGAGACCCAAACTACATAAGAGATTTGCGGGATTGCTTATCTTGCTGGGGACCTTATAATGTTGAATCTAATTCTCTGAAAATAGAGTTTTACGCTATTTTTGGTAATTATTGGCACGTTTGCAGGGCTAATTGTAATATATAAATGATACAACCGTTGTTATAGAACAGGTAAATCGCAAAGATGGAAGGGAAAATGTGATGGATGGTGATTTTTTAGGTGAATATCATTTCAAACACTTCAACCCCAAGCCGGACAGCACAAATCATATAGTATATTAAAAAAACAAGGATAGCATGAAAAATTTATTTGTTATTGTGATATTTATTTGTAGTTGTATTCCGGCAGGAATGGCAAAGAACTTCAAAGGTTTTTCGCTTGTTACTAATGGAGGCTATTCGATGGGAGATGCAACGAATGTCGACATTGCTTTTCAACCTGACTTTCAATTTGGGAAGGTTTTTTTCGAGCCAAAATTAGGCATTATGTTCCATTCTTTTTATATAGATTATGCTGGATTGGATCGGTTGAATACGCAATCGTTGGGGTTGTTTTTAGAAGCGACACTATTTCCTTTCCAAAAGTATTTCTTTACTGGATTACGATTTGAGCTTATAAACGTCAACGCATTTTCCGACGTGTCGGTAAAGCGTTTAGAGGATAAACGCCTCCATTATCCGGTAAATTTTCCCAGTTTTAATTTATATGGCATATTGGGAATAAGTATTCCGTTGGCCGACAGATTTTCTTTTCGGTTTTCGGTAATTCCCGGCATCCGAACTTATACTACATCCGATTGGAATTTCAAATTTAGAGGTTCTCAGGCAACGATTACTTTGCAGGAAGAACCCGATGTCCAGTTTGATTGTCAATTCAATATTGGATTTGCCGTTAAATTGTGGAAAAGATGAGATAAGCATGAAAAGATTGTGTTTTTAGATACCCTTGCTCGGCGTAGCATCCACGCTATGCCGAGTTAAAAGCCTTGCAGTATAACTATTATAAACTGATGTTACGCAGTACTTTTTGTGAGATGTCATCATGCGGTTATGAAAATCAAGTCCTTCGGGCTAAGCCAGTTTTCGACGGAACACAAAATGATGCCGCACACATTACATGTCCTGCGTAACATCAGTTATAAAGTTAGTTCTATTTTGACGTTATTGCGAGCAAAGCGAAACAATACAAATTATCGGTTAGATAGCGAAAAATCAAAACCGGTAATAAACAAACAATTAAGAGTCGACAGCATCACCCAGACTCTCTCCATTTTCGACATTTTCAAAACATAATAGCAAACACTGTTGTTTATTTACTATTAGGTATTAAAGATCTAACTTTATTTAATTGATTATTTTAATTATTTTATGAAAACAGAGCAAAAATTCGCAGCAGAATTTATTGGTACATTTCTGCTTGTTATGGGAGGTTGCGGTACTGCTGTATTGGCAGGACATGCGGTTGGTTTTTTGGGTGTAGCTATCGCTTTCGGCTTGTCGGTCGTGGCAATGGCTTATGGAATTGGACATATTTCGGGCGCTCATCTGAACCCGGCGGTGTCGGTAGGCGTCTTTGTGTCCGGCAGGATGACGGGAAAAGACTTGGGCTTTTACATCGTTGCACAAATACTGGGAGGCATTCTTGCGGCCGGTATACTGGCTTTTATCCTGAAATCTTCCGGTTTAGCCCTGGGAACTTTCGCCGCTAACGGCTATGGAGAGTTTTTCGCCGGTGCGGCCAATTATTTTCAAACCAATGCTGCCGGAGCTTTCGTCATCGAATTGGTACTTACCTTCATTTTTCTGATCGTGATACTGGGCGCTACCGACCATCGTGCGCCGAAAGGATTTGCCGGCATCGCCATTGGTTTGACGTTGACGTTGATTCACTTGATCAGTATTCCGGTCACCAACACTTCTGTCAATCCTGCCAGATCTGTCAGTCAGGCCATTTTCTCGGAAAATGCGCTGGCGTTGCCGCAGTTGTGGTTATTTATCGTTGCACCTGTATTGGGAGCGATATTGGCGGGAATTGTGTATAAATGGGTTGCCCCGGAAAAGAAGTAAGCGACAAAAAAAACAAAGCACAACGAAAAGGAAGATGAAATCGACGATTTATCTTCCTTTTTTATTTTCAGGAGACTGTGCCGAGCGTGAAACCCTTTCGGCAGCAGAACTTGGAGAATTCAAATTTTTCATGTAAATTTGCCCTCCATAAAAATAACTAAAAATTACAACTGGGAGGGAAAATGGAAAACCTGAATATGTATATCACTTTAGGGGTATTGATTCTTGCCGCGATCTTTTTTGTGTGGGGAAAAATACGTTCGGACATGGTGGCGCTAAGCGTTTTATTACTTCTATTGGTGACTGATGTATTGACGATTGAAGAGGCATTTTCCGGATTTTCCAATCCGATTGTTATCATGATGGCTGCTTTATTTGTGGTTGGCGGCGGGATTTTCCAGACCGGTCTCGCCAAAATGATAAGCGCCAAGATGCTGCATTGGGCGGGAAGCAGCGAGAAGAAACTGTTTGTACTGGTCATGCTGGTTACTGCGTTGATTGGTTCGTTCGTTAGCAATACAGGAACCGTCGCCCTGATGATGCCGATTGTCATCAGTCTGGCAGCCGTGGCCAAGACCGATGTGAAAAGATTGCTGATGCCTTTGGCGTTTGCCGGCAGCATGGGCGGGATGATGACTTTGATAGGTACGCCGCCCAACTTGATTATTTCCGGTACGTTGGAAAACGCCGGCTTTGGTGCGCTCTCATTCTTTTCCTTTCTTCCGGTAGGCCTTATTACCCTGACGATAGGCGTGCTTGCCCTGTGGCCTATGAGTAGGTTGCTGGTTTCCAAAAAAGAGAAAGACAAGCAGTCCAAAAAATCTGATGAAGCAAAACTGGACGAGCTTTCGAGGAAATATCAGGTTGCCCAAAACCTGTATCGCTTGCGGGTTGCTCCGAAATCGAATCTGGTTAACAAGACATTAAAAGAACTGAATATCACCTCCCGTTATAATCTGACAATTGCGACCATTCGCCGGGACATCCAGAAACGCTTCCTTAAAACTGTCGACATCAATCTGGCGGGCGCCGATACGACCATTTATGAAAATGACTTGCTGTATGTGCTGGGGAATTTCGACAATATCAAACAGTTTGCTGCCGAAAATCAATTGTCTATCGCCGATACTCATCTTTCCGAATCCAAGTTAATGCCTGTTTCCAAACCCAAGTTCCTGACGGTTTCCGAACTCGGCGGAATGGATTTCAACAAGATCGGTATTGCCGAATTGATTTTGATGTCCAACGCCAAAATCATCAATAAAAAGGTCAAAGAATCCAACTTCCGTAATTTGTATAATTTGAACATTCTGGGCATCCGGCGTCATGACGAATATATCTTTCAGAATCTGCAACAGGAGCGGATGAAATCGGGCGATGTGCTCCTGATTCAGGGGAATTGGGACGATATTCACAAACTGGAGCAGGACGACAGTTCCGAATGGGTCATTGTTGGCGAACCGCAGAAAGAACAGGAAAAAATTCCGTTAACCCTTAAAGCGCCCATCGCCGGTTTTATTCTGATAGCGATGGTTGTTACGATGGTTGCCGGCTGGCTTCCCCCGGCGGTTGCCATATTAATTGGCGCACTTTCGATGATTCTGACCGGTTGTTTGCGCAACGTTGAAGCAGCTTATAAAACGATTAACTGGGAGAGTATCATTCTTTTTGCCGGTATGATTCCGCTTTCCATGGCCATGGAAAAAACGGGCGCTTCCGGCTTGATTTCGAAAAATATTGTTGACGGTCTGGGACAATGGGGACCTGTTGCCGTATTGACGGGCATTTACTTGGCCACTTCTTTCCTGACGCTGTTTTTGAGTAACACGGCGACTGCCATACTTTTTGCACCCGTCGCGCTGGAATCGGCGCGAGTGCTGGAAGTACATCCAACATCGTTTATGTTTGCCGTAGCCGTTGGCGCCAGCATGTGCTTTGCCACTCCGTTTTCTACGCCGCCCAACGCCCTGGTTATGTCTGCCGGACGTTATAAGTTCATGGATTACCTGCGAGTTGGACTGCCGTTGCAAATTATTTATGCTATTGTGATGGTGATTGTTCTGCCACTGTTGTTCCCGTTTTACCCCAAATGACCTTTATATTCCTGTGAGATAAACATAGTAGCCGGAATCTGTAACGGATTCTCGGCGCCAAGAGTTCTGTTGGAGGTTTCGCCCATAGGGCGAAAGTCTCAACCGGGTCTGTTGGAGGTTTCGCCCATAGGTAGAAAGTCCCAAATAAGGTTTGTTGAAGGTTTCTACCATAGGTAGAAAGTATAAATCAGGTCTGTTGAAGGTTTCTACCATAGGTAGAAAGTACAAACCAAGTCTGTTGAAGGTTTCTACCATAGGTAGAAAGTACAAATCAGGTCTGTTGAAGATTTCTACCATAGGTAGAAGCTCCCCAAACGATGAATTTATAGAAAATGAATTGCCGTAGCTGTAACCCACAGGGTTGAATGTAAATAACCCCCCAGTGAAGCGGAGCGACTGGAGGGTTATGTCCGCAATGACGGATGCGGCGCAGTTGTCAAGCGATTTATTTGATAAATAATTTCCTGACTGTTTGTGATTTCTCCGAAACGACTTTCACGGTAACCATCCGTTCCTCTCCGGGAATGGGCAGTGCGCAGGACGTTTCTGATGCCATACCCGGCGTCCCAGCCGTGTGCTGCACGAGCAGCCGACCTTGAGCGTCAAACAGCGAGACGCCGAGCAATGGATCACTTAAATCACTTTTCACATATAAAACACTATTTTCCTGATAAATCAGGATGTCATGAGCGGTGGTTTCATCATTGATGCCTGTATTT
>JAISFI010000072.1 GCA_031263685.1 Dysgonamonadaceae bacterium
AACAACTCCCGATGTTTCCTTTTGTGCCATAACCTGACCTGTCAAGTTTCGAACGGTAGCGGTCGCCGGTTTTGTGAGACCTTCCACATGCAGGTATTTCCCTGCCGGATTGGGAAATATTTTCAGGTTTCTTATCACGGCAGGACGGTTGCCGGTCAACTCCGAAGGGTCGGGAAGCGCCGGATTGTATTCGAAAAAACCGGCGGCTTCTTCTGTGGCGCGATACCAGTGCAGATTGCCGTAAGAATATGTTCCTGTAACCTGTTCCCGGTCGAATGTCAGCAAATGGTAGGCAGTTCCTGCTTCACTTGTGACGGGGATGATTACGGACCATATATTTCGGTCTGTCAGTAAAGGTGATACTTTCAGCACATCCAGTTTGGTCAGGTCAGGATACGACAGTATTTCATAATTGGCGTTTCCCCGCCCCTGAAAGACAAAGTATTCGCCGCCGACTTTTTGCAGCAGGATACCGGTACTTGAAACGGCGCTGTTTTCTGCGATTATCGTGTAAGCGCCATCCCATTCCGCCGATTCCAATAAAACGGTGTTGAAGCCTCCGCCTGCATCCCGGCACATGGCTAATCGCCACTTTTTTGCATCGGCGTCATAGATAATCGACGGGTCTTCACCCTGACTTATTCCGCAATTCAGCACGCGAGCTGTATTTTCAGTGATTCCGAAGCGGGGGTCTTTATCGCAGACGCCGGAATATATTTTATGGTCGTCGCCGTGCGAAACGGTGAGAAATTTCCATTGGCGGTCGTTCCGGTCGAAGAAGACGTCGGTAGCGTGCCACGGTCGCTTCAATCCGTCGCCGTTGTCGAAGGACATGTCGCCGGTCAATTGCCATTCATTGGCTGCCAAGTCATAGCAGTAAATTCCCTGGTGACTGGAAGGTATCGGGTCGTATCCGCGGGTGGTCATTGCTAACCAGATTTTATTGTCAACAATGATTGGCGCGCCGTCTTCGTAATGCAACACCCTGGGGTCTGCCTGTCCGGTTCCCGAAGAAAGATACTGGGACAGTCCGGAAAAACTCACGCTTTCCGCAGGATTCAGCCGGGCGCCGAGGGCAACCGAAAAATCACGGATGATATTGTCGTCCCGGAGGTCAAAATACGCGCCGACGTCTATCGTTGCTAAATAAGTGGGAACCTCATCCTGCATCCGGAAGAAGCTCAGGTAACGCCCGGTCAGATGAACCCTTACCGTATAGGGCGCCGCTATTCCTTCGGACGAGAGGTTTTGAGCGAAAACGCTTGCTCCGTTCTTGAATATTTCAACGGAAAAGGTTTTTGTATCGGCGTCGCTGTCGCGCTGCACAATCAAAATGCGGTTTTGAGCATCCCTGTGTAACGAAAGGATGGCATTTGCCGTGTATCCGGCATGGCTTTGAGAGGCGACGTCCATGTCAATAGCCGCATAATGGTAAAGTTTCCCCATTTTCAGGTAACTTTCGGCTCTGGCGTTGCCCGTGTTCTCAATGCGAAGGATTTCGCCCGATTGACTAAAGTCGAGCGAGCCTTCCACATTGATGCGGGGATATTGGGCGCCGTTCATCAAGTCATCGGTAAAATCCAAGCCGTTGAGCGGAACGGAGAGATTGAAGAAGTTGCGAACCTGATACTCTTTCTCGAAATGCAACTGGTCGGGCGTGTATTTGGTAGCCGTCGCTGCTCCGGCGGGGAGGAGGAAGGCAAAGAGCGCGAATATGCGCAAATTGTGTGCATTATTATTCATTTTTTCCATACGATTTAATGATTTCCATTAATTCTTTTTCCGTAAAATCCAGGGGGCTGACATCCCAATACATATCGGGATTCAGGGTTTCACTTTTGAAATAGTCCGAGAAATCCCAAAATTCTGCTGCTATGTTAAATGAAATCTTGGTATTCGGCATCTCATAGGAATGAGTCCATGTAAAAGCCACAGTAGGTTCGCCGGTAGGTTGTCCGACCAGCACGCCCAGTTTGTTTTCCGCTACTATCCGGCAAAAATAATTGCCGCACGATTCCGTGCCGATTCCCTGCAAAACGAACAATTTCCTGTCTTTGGGGATATTGATGTCGTGATTGGGTGGTAACAGCAAGTCGTTCACCCTGAACTTTCTGATGACGGCAGCTTTCTCGCGGCAAATCTTGGTAAGTTTAAAGTAAATATCATCATGGCGGATAACATCCAGGGCAGACAGCCCGAAGTGGTTCCCGCCCAAATTTGAAGATAAATCATAAAATATATACTTTATTTTCTGCTCATTGACTGCTTGGATAAATTCATTGCAAGCCTTTTCAAACTGTTCCTTTTTTGAGCCGTTAAAAGTGGTTATGTAAAAGATGGCAATGGAGTTGTCGGGATATATTTTGTATGCGTAATCCTCTCTATCTGTCCGGGGATAAGTAACTCCTTCGACAGTATGAATCTTGTTACTGCCGGCAAACTTCACCCGAAAAGGAGGTTTCAGTTTATAGGTAACACAAATCTCTCCCAAAAATAACATTCTGATTTGATTATAATTAACGGTGTTCGCGTAAGGCAATCTCCAGTTATAGCCTTTTTTCATATCGGATAAAATATCGCTCACCGCCATTCCGTTAATTTCTACTATTTCATCCTGCTGATGTTCATTTCTGAAAAATAGTTTTCCATCTTCGATTTTTATACGAGGGAACAGTTTTAGTTTGTTTATGCTGTCAATATCCGCCTTAGTCAAATGCGAATATCTGGCTTGGATTTGGGAATGTCTGTCTATACAGGAATTGAGTTCCAAAATAATCCGGCTGAACTGTTCCTTGGTAAGCGGTTTGTTCAGTTGTGCGCATACCCTGTTTTTCACATCCTCAAATTCGCTCAGCGGGTAATAATGATACGGATTGGGATGTTTGGAATACAACGTTTCATAGTAATATGCTACGTCTGCTTTCAGTTCTTCGGGTGTAAACAGCCTGTTTTTGTCCTGAGCGATTGCCGTACCCGACAGGACAAGCA
>JAISFI010000081.1 GCA_031263685.1 Dysgonamonadaceae bacterium
CGCTGCCGCCGATGGAGAAGTTATCAGCTTTAATCTTCCGGGCGGAATTAACGTGTCCATGACCAGCGTGGGCGTTTTTTATCCCGATGGAACCGGTATGCAACGGGCAGGAATTAAAATAGACAAAATTGTGAAACCGACTGTTGTCGGAATAAAAGCCGGTCGCGATGAATTGCTCGAAAGGGCGCTTGAAATCATACGGGAAAAATCCTAAAGGATATTAACGGAAACTTGGGGAAAGCAAGATTATAATGCATTTGACCTGGCAAAAATAGCAAAAAAATCACCAACATATTTTGTTTTCCATTTTTTTGCATTACTTTTGCACCGAAAATTTTTTAAACGAAACGGGCATATATGATGGTTGTGGAAATGAATAATATGAATTTGTGGTTTTTTAATGAAAATTGTTTGGAAGTTCCGAATAATTTCGTAACACACACACACACACACCTGTATAAGGTGCAGGCACAGGCATAATCCCCGTAAGCAATCACCAACCGGAGCGGGGGTAAATTTGACAGTTCGGGCAGGTGTTCTCATAAACAAATACAAAATCTTCATAAAAAACGAGAAAACTTTTTTTGTTTCAAAAGTTTTCCTTTCCTTTGCGGCTGATTTTGAAAATAATCAAATGGAATTAAGAGAACGTATCATAGAAGAAGCCTCGCACTTATTTTTTCAGCAAGGAATAAAAAGTGTCACAATGTCGGATATAGCCTATCATTTGGGCATATCCAAGAGAACGCTGTATGAAAATTTTCGAGATAAAGAAGACTTACTGCGCATCTGTTTGGCTGTACAGATGGAACGAACATCGGCAGAAATGAAAGATCTGATCGAAATGTCCGAAAATACGATTGATGCAATGATGCGTATTTACGCCAAACAGTTGAACAATGTACGCGAATTTAATAAATCGGCGCTTTACGACTTGAAAAAGTATCATCCCTGCCTATACGAAAATATTGATTCCAAGCAACATGAGAATGTAAGTATATTTCTTCCCCTCTTCAAGAGAGGAATAGAACAGGGACTCGTGCGGGACGATTTAAATTGCGAAGTATTGTTGTGGTTGCTTAAAGCGCAGTTCAAAATGTTGATGGAAAATTTTATGCCTACGGATAAATTTCCCATAGAACAATTTTTTGAAGCGATTATCCTGAATTTTACGCGGGGAATTGCTACCGAAAAAGGAAATGCAATGATTGAAGAAAGATTAGAGAGAATAAAGAAACACTAATAAATTAGAGGTAAATAAAAGATTGTTTTTAGTATGAAAATTGAACTTGGTAAAAAATTTGTTATGGGAATGTGCATCTTTGCCATTCCCTTGGCGGGAAGATCACAGCAAATGCCGCCTGTTCTTCAGCTTACATTGGAAAAAGCTGTCGAAATAGCATTGAGTGAAAGTCCGACGGTGAAAGTTGCCGATTTGGAAGTCGAAAAGAAAAAGTATGCGAAAAGAACGGCGGCATCTCCGTTATATCCTCAAATTGATATCGTAGGACAGTATACAAGAACGTTGAAAAAACAAGTCATGTATATGGACGGAGCATTCGATATGAGTAGTATGCTGGACCCCATGTTAGTCCCGTTGGCCGGAGGTCTTGAGCAGACTTTTGCTCAGACAGGCGGATCCAATTATACTCCCGGAGATTATGCGAAAAATCTGGAAGCCGCACAAGCCGCTTACGCACAGTCGCATCCGGCAACTACATCGTCCGACGACGGTATATCCATAGGACGTGATAATAACTGGACGGGCGGTCTCAACCTGAACTGGCCGGTAGTTGTTCCCACGCTTTGGAAAAGTCTGGAAATATCCAGTCTGGATGTCGAACTGGCAGTAGAAGCTGCTCGCGCTTCGCGGGTCAATATGAGCAATGATGTAAGAAAATCCTATTATGGCGCCCTGTTGGCACAGGATTCTTACAATGTATTCAAGCAGAATTATGACAATGCCTTGCTCAACTATAACGATGTAAAGCGAAAATATGAACAGGGACTGGTAGCCGAATTTGATTTGATTACCGCAGATGTTCGCGTGAAAAGCGTCAAGCCGAATCTGATTCAGGCACAAAACGCTTTCAGCCTGGCAACATTATCGTTGAAAGCTTTGATGGGTATCGACATGGATCAGCCGATAGAAATATCCGGCAGCCTGAAGGATTACGAAGAGGTACTTTTCGTCGACATCCTGAGTGCAGATACTTCACTCGCTCACAATTCGGACTTGAAACAGTTTGACATTCAGACAGAACAGTTGCAGAAAACCCTGGAACTCTACAAAGCCCAATATTGGCCTACAATCGCAATATCCGGCTCCTATATGTATATGTCGATGAACAATGATTTCCGGTTTTCAAGTTACAAATGGAATCCTACATCGACGGTTGGACTGTCGGTATCTATTCCGATTTTTGACGGACTTAAAAAACATGGCGATGTCAAGCAGACAAAAGTTTCCCTCGCGCAAATGAAATGGCAACGGGAAGATGTAGTGCGTAAATTAAATTTGTCGGTAAAAAACAGCGTAAACAGCATGACCAATTTTGTGGAACAGGTATTTTCCACGAAAGACGCCGTCAAGCAAGCGCAAAAAGGCTATGACATCTCCAAGAAACGTTACGATACGGGCATGGGGACGCTATTGGAGTTGAACGATGCACAATTGGCGAATATACAGGTCAGTTTAGCTTACAATCAGGCAATATACAACTACTTATCCTCTAAAACGGATTTGGCAAAAATATTAGGATTAGAATAAACATAAATTATTTTTCTGGAATCAAACAAATTAATGAAACAAATAAAATTAAACAATATGAACTATTCAAGTACAGACATTAAGCGCTGCGAGCGTCGTCATTTTTCACGCATCTTCTTTCGCATCTCCCTTTGCTTTTCCGCTTTCCTGGGCTTGGGACTCCTTGTTGCTTGTGGAGAAAAACAGGAAAAACAAACCGTCGAAAAAATAAAAGTAAAAACGACGCAGGTACAGGTTAAACCGGTATCCCAATTATTCACCTATACGGCCAGTGTTCAGGCAGATGTCATTAACCAAATAACTCCGGCCATTCCCGCCCGTATTGAACAAATCTACGTGGAAGTAGGTTCTCCTGTTTCCAAGGGACAGTTGTTGGTGCAAATGGAATCTTCCACCTACAAACAACAACACGTTCAGTTGGAAAATCTGAAGAAAGACTACGAACGCTACGAGGAGTTATATAAGGTAGGGGGAATTTCCCAACAGCAAATGGATCAGTTGAAGACGCAAATAGACGTTTTATCGACCGCTGTTAAAAACGTTGAAGATAATACCCGCCTGACAAGTCCGATCAATGGAATTGTTACCGCCCGCAATTACGACAATGGAGACGTTTATGGAGGTTCGCCGATATTGACCGTTCAGCAGTTAAATCCCTTGAAAGCGATTATTCAGGTGTCGGAATCCAACTTTCCTCAAATAAAGGTTGGCATGACGGTCGATATTTTGCTGGATGTATATGGAGACGAAGTCTTCACCGGAAAAATCACACTGATTCATCCTACCATTGACCCCAACATGCACACGTTTGGCGTAGAGGTGACCATCCACAACCGCAATATGCGTGTACGTCCGGGAATGGTTGCCCATGTTACTCTGAATCTTGGAACGACCGACCATATATTGGTGCCGGATGTTGCTGTGCTGAAACAGGTAGGCGCCAACGATAAATATGTATTTGTGCTTGAAAAAGATTCGGTAGCGGTATATCACAAAGTAGAGCTTGGACGGCGTTTAGGCGATTATTATGAAATTATATCCGGTTTGGAAGACGGCAGCAAGGTGATTACCGCCGGACAAAACCGCCTGACAGACAAAACAATAGTAGAAATAGTAAAAGAATAATGTAATGAAGATATATGAAACCGCGGTTAAAAGACCTATCACGACGGCGCTGATTTTTTTCGGTATCGTTATACTTGGTTTATTTGCCCTGACCAGGTTGTCGGTCGATTTATTTCCCGACATAGAGAGCAATCAGATTGCGATAATCACAGCCTATGCCGGAGCCAGTGCGTCGGACATAGAAACCAATGTGACCCGTCCGATTGAAGATGTATTAAACTCGGTGGAAAACCTGAAAAAAATCACATCGCAATCCAAAGACAACCTCTCTCTCGTTTCCCTCGAATTTAATTATGGTATTAATATTGATGAGGCGACCAATGATGTGCGAGATAAGCTCGACATGGTAAAGTCGTCGCTTCCGGATGAAATAAGTAATCCGCTGATTGTAAAATTCAGCATGGATATGATTCCCGTAGTGATTTATTCCGCTACGGCAAGGGAAAGCGTCAACGCCTTGAACAAGATATTGGACGAGAAAGTTGCCAATCCCCTGAACCGGGTAACTGGAGTCGGTGCGGTAACTATTGCCGGATCGCCCAAACGCCAGATACAAGTCAATGTTTCTCCCGATAAACTGGAAGCCTATCACTTGACGGTAGAACAGATTGCTTCCGTCATTCAGCAAGAAAACCTGAACGTGCCCGCCGGTAATTTCGATGTCGGAACATCTACTTACGCCCTCCGTATAGAAGGCGAATTTAAGGAAAGTTCCCAATTACTCGATATTGTGGTAGGAAGCCAGGGCGGCCGGAATGTTTACCTGAAAGATGTCGCCCTCGTAAACGATAGCATTCAACTGCGGATACAGGAAGCCTACACGAATGGTGTGAAGGGCGCTACGCTACTTGTCCAGAAGCAATCGGGAGCGAATACGGTAGCCATTGCGAAAACCGTCAATGAAATGATACCGGAATTGGAAAAAACATTGCCACCCGATATTAAACTATCCTTGATAATGGACTCGTCCGAATTTATCGAATCATCTATCAGTTCACTGGAAGAAACGATTTTGCTGGCGTTGGTGTTCGTGGTTGTGGTTGTTTTGTTCTTCCTGGGACGTTGGCGAGCAACGTTTATCGTCATCCTTGCAATCCCGATTTCGCTGATTATCTCGTTCGTTTACTTGATGATTACCGGTGGGACGCTGAATATTATCTCCCTCTCGTCTATCTCTATCGCGATTGGTATGGTGGTCGATGATGCGATTGTGGTACTTGAAAACATCACTACCCATATCGAGAGAGGCAGTAAGCCGAAAGAGGCCGCTATATATGGTACCAATGAAGTGGCGGTAGCGGTTATGGCATCGACATTGACGATTGTCGCCGTATTCTTCCCCTTGACGATGACTACCGGTTTGGCCGGCGTGATGTTCGGACAATTAGGATGGATGGTAACCATTATGATTATCACTTCTGTTGCCGTAGCGTTGACGCTTACGCCCATGCTTTGTTCGCAGATGTTGCGCTTGACGCCGACTCAGGGGAAATTTTTCGACAGAATGTATGCCCCTATACAACGGTCGCTGGATAAATTGGATGTATTTTATGCCGGAGTTGTTAAAGTTGCTGTAAGGAACAGGGCGAAAACATTCGGTGCCTGTATTGCACTGTTTGTTGTGATCGTAGTTGCTGCTATCTTTGTCGTCAAATTCGACTTTATGCCGGCGAGCGACAATGATATGATTACGATGAACGCCTATTTGCCGCCTGCTACCCGTATGGAAGTGGCACGGGATGCAGCCTCGAAAATCGCTGAAATCGTCAAAGAAAAATATCCGGAAGTGCGGGTAGCCAGTTTTACCGTAGGGCAAGCAGACGAAAGCAACACGTTTGCCGCCATGCAGACGAATGCTTCCAACTATATCAGTTTCCGGATGCGAACCGTCAAAGCTGTTGATCGGAAACGCAGTATCTACGAAATATCCGATTTGCTGCGAGAAGATTTGTCCAACATGCCGGAACTCTATCGCTATAAAGTATCGCCCGGTGGCGAAGGTGGAATGATGGGTACGGGCGCCAGTACTTTCGATGTGGAAATTTACGGACATGACCTGGATGTGACCGACCGGATTGCCAATGAACTGAAAGAACGCCTGTCGAATGTAGAAGGATTGCGAGACATTACCATCAGCCGACCAGACTACCGCTCGGAATATCAAGTAGATTTCGACCGGGAAAAACTGGCCGAAAACGGCTTGAACTCCGCTACGGTTGCTACCTTTATTCGCAACAGAATTAACGGTTTAATAACCTCCAAATTCAGGGAAGACGGAGATGAATATGATATTGTTGTTCAATATGACGAAAAATACCGTCAATCGATCGAAGATATCAGGAATATTACTGTGTACAACAGTCGAGGCGTCCCTGTTAAGGTACAGGAGTTGGGTACGGTGCGGGAAAACTTCTCGTTGCCTCAGATTGAC
The DNA here is from genome assembly GCA_031263685.1 of Dysgonamonadaceae bacterium. Classification (GTDB taxonomy): domain Bacteria; phylum Bacteroidota; class Bacteroidia; order Bacteroidales; family Azobacteroidaceae; genus JAISFI01. Next base: position 6,327 of record JAISFI010000081.1, read on the forward strand.
CGGCAAAACCGTCAGCGGATCGTAAAAGTGCAAAGTACACTTTACAAAGTTGCCTTGAGCGACGTTGTTGAAAACGCAGACGTTGTGCTTGCCGAAATGCAGCAGGAGGGGAAGATTCCTTCCGAAATCGGATTGAAATATGGAGGAACTTATGAAGACCAACAGGATACGAATAGCGATTTACTTTGGTTAATTATACTTTGTATCATCCTGGTGTACATTGTGATGGCTGCTCAATTTGAGTCGATGACTTATCCATTCATCATCATCATATCGTTGACTTTCGGACTTGGAGGGGTACTTTTAGCGTTGATGCTAACCGGACAACCCTTGGGCTTGATGTCGATGATCGGTCTGGTAATGCTTATCGGTATCGTGGTGAAGAACGGGATTGTGCTGGTCGACTACATCAATCTGAACCGGGAACGGGGATTAAGTGTTGACAAGGCGGTAATCCTTGCCGGAAAATCAAGGTTGCGTCCTATCCTGATGACTACCTGTACCACGATTCTGGGGATGATTCCGATGGCAATTCCTCGCGGACAAGGTTCGGAAATGTGGCAACCCATGGCCGTTGCTATTGTCGGAGGGCTTACCTTATCGACCATACTCACCTTGATATATGTGCCGGCGCTTTATTCTATTTTCGGTGGAAATGGCATCAAGCGGAAGAGAAAAAAATTCAGAAGACAACTACACGAAAAATCAATAAATCAGTGATATGAAATCAGTATTCATTCCATTCAATCAATCATATAAGGATGACCTTATACAGATATTCGAAGAATTATCCATCCGCGGATACACTTTTTGGGAAAACGTTCAGGGACGTGGCACAAAAAGAGGAGAACCTCATTACGGAAATCATGCTTGGCCAACCATGAACTCTGCCATCATTACCATCGTAGAAGATGATAAAGTAGACAGACTCTTGAAAGCATTGCATGCATTAGATCAGGAAACGGAAATGCAAGGATTGCACGCTTTCGTTTGGAACGTGGAAGCAATGATTTAGTATTCAGTCTTATGCCACTTCTGACGATACTTGGCCCGACGGCTTCCGGCAAAACATCCCTGGCTGCGGCTTTGGCCGCTCGCATGAACGCGGAGGTGATTAGCGCCGATTCCCGGCAGGTATACCGGGGAATGACGATTGGTACGGGCAAAGACTTGGACGATTATATCGTCGACGGCAAGCAAATTCCCTATCACCTGATAGATATTTGCGAGCCGGGTTATAGATACAATCTTTTTGAATATCAACGTGATTTTCACCGGGTTTATTCCCGAATACAGGCAAGAGGAGGTGTCGCTGTCTTATGCGGCGGCACCGGCCTTTACCTCGAATCGGTATTGAAAGGCTACCGTTTGCCGGCAGCGCCCGAAAATCCAACGTTAAGAGCTGCACTGCATGACAAGAATTTGGAGGAACTGACGCACATTCTTTCTTCCTACAAAACATTACATAACAAAACCGATATAGATACCCGCCAGCGAGCGATTCGAGCCATCGAAATCGCTGCTTTCGGACAGGCTCAATCATCCAACCCGCAGGAGTACGAACCCATAAACAGCCTCATCATCGGTGTTTCCATCGAGTGGATACATCGACGGCACAGAATCACCGCCCGACTGGAAAAGCGCTTGGATGAGGGTATGCTGGACGAAGTGAAATGCTTGCTGGACAGTGGCATTACTCCGGAAAACCTGATGTATTACGGTTTGGAATACAAATACCTCACCCTGTATTTGTTGGGAAAAATTACGTTCAACGAAATGTTTTTTCAACTGGAAACTGCCATTCACCAATTCGCCAAACGCCAAATGACCTGGTTTCGCGGCATGGAGCGTCGAGGACTGCACATTCACTGGATAGATACCAATCTGCCGATGGAAGAGAAGATCGCGGAAATCATGCGTTTGAAGCAAGAATACTTTGAGTGAGCACGTCGTATATTTCTCTTTTGTTTTTATCCGTAAGTAATTGCAGGTGTTGCTGGACGGTTTCCATATCTCGACGGATGGCCGGGCCGGTTTGACTGTCTTTCGGGTGAAAACTGCGGATTTTTGCAGCGGTTTCTTCTATCAGTGGGAGTAGTAATTGGTAGGGAATTTGTTGTTCTTCCAATACTTCGGCGGCTAAGGCATAGAGGTGATTCGTGAAATTGCAGGCGAATGTTGCTGAGAGATGGATGTATTTTCTCTTGTCCGAACCTGCCGGCAAGGTGGTGTCGGACAATTTTGCGGCTATTTCCTGCAGCAATGTTTCGTCTTCCCGACTGCTGGCTTCATAAAGGATGGGGATGTGCTTGAAAGACTGTTCTCTTCCTTTAGTGAACGTTTGCAGAGGATAAAATACACCATATCGTTTTGCATAGGGCTGAAATACAGTTGCCGGAACGCTGCCTGCTGTGTGTACATACAAGCCTTTGCCGAAAGGTATTTGTTGCAAAATAAGTGGAATAGCATCGTCTTTGACAGAAAAAACGGACACGTCAACATCCGATCTGATGCTTCGAATATCGGTCGTATAAGATGTATGCAGGCGGTAGGAGAGGAGGCTTGCCGCTTTTTCCGTTCTGCTGTAAACCTGAACGATGGAAAAGCCCGCTTCTTGCAACGCCATTCCCAGCGAAGTCGCTACATTTCCCGCCCCAATCAGTGCAATATTCATTTTCGCAAGACCAGAATCAGCAGTATTGCTCCTGTGATAATCATCAGTATCGGCCAAAAATAAACGGAATAAGTTGGTAGATAACTGCTGATCGTTCCCTGAAAGCGGAGAAAAACACCGATAATCAGTAATACAAGGCCCAGCGCTTTTTCCTTTTTCGCGCACAGGAATATGATACCCGCGTAAATAAAATAATTACGCCAGTCCATCACATATTTTTCCACGTTTATTGCGCGGAAAAAGCCTAAAATGTCCAGTAAAAACAACAATCCGAAAAATACGAATGACAGACCGTAGGCTAATTTGTTGCCCGTATCATTTCTTCTCGCTTTCATCTTTATGTATTTTATAAGATTCGATATGTACTTTTTCCCACTGCAATTTGGATTCATCATGCGGCTCTTTGGCTTGCGCTTTGCGTCCGATGGCGATGATGGACAGGACAGAGAGGTGAGAGGGGATGTTCAGGATGTCTCTTACGTTTTGTTCTGCATCTTCTCCGTCGGCGCTTTGTCGCAACCGAATTTGCACCCAGCAACTGCCCAGTCCCAAATCTTCGGCTTGGAGTTGGATAACTGTAGAGGCGATGGAAGTATCTTCTATCCATACATCGCTTGTTGTCGAATCGCCCAATACAACGATGGCCAGGGTACAGTCGGCTATCAGTTTCGCGCCGTGTGCTTTAGCTTCGGATAATTGGCTGAGCTTGCTCTTGTCTTCTACTAATACAAATTGCCAGGGATTACTGCTCTTGGAGGCGGGCGACATGAGTGCGGCTTTCATCAGGCTTTCTACCTCTTTCGGACGAAGCATCTCGTCCGTAAATTTGCGAATGCTTCGCCTGCGCTTGATTAATTCGGAAAAATGATTCATAATGCTTGTTGATTTTGCGCGCAAAGGTACGGGAAATTTTCTAAAAATACACAAAATGCAGAGATACGCTTTTCCTTAAATTAATTGCCGGATTTCGACGCTGTTTTTCCCCATTTAATCGGGTTTTCCCGTATATTTCGTCGATTTTCTATTGCGGCAGGAACTTTAATCACCTACATTTGCAGCATCAAAAAATCGAAAAGAGCGCAACTCTTTTCACTAAAAACAGAATAAAAACAGATAAAAATGAACGCAATGGAAAACAAAAAAAACGTATTATTTGTCGCCTGCTCAATTGTCCTGATGGCAGGCGGCGGTCTGCTGCTTGAACGGATGATGAATGTTTTTTACCGCACATCATCCGACATAATGGTGATTTTATTATCGCTTTTGTCCGTCTTCCTGTATGTCGCCGGGGCAGTCCTGATGGGGCGATGCACGAATAAAAACCGGTTGCACCGGTCTTACGTGGGAATACACAACGGCACGGTATTCGCCCTGTTGCTGATTGCAGCCGGGGTGCTGCTTCTCGGATTCAACACCGGTTATCTCCCCCTCGAGTGGAGAAATTTCTTTTTTTCATGGCCGATGTTGCTTCTTGTCATAGGATTTATGAACGTATGCCGGTTTCGTTTCATATCAGGAATAATCATAATCGTAGCCGGTATGTTTTTGTTCCTTTCAAGAGCTACCGCTGCATATTTCCCTGAATCGTTCTTATCGACCTACTGGCCTGTGCTTATCATTGTTCTCGGCATTCTGCTTTTCCTTGCAATCCTGTTAAAACCTAAAAGATTCGGACGGAAATGTATCGACGGATACCGGAAAGACATACACCACGCGAATGCAGGTGCGGACGGGGACGGAAAAATAAATTACCGGTTTGTTTTCAGCGGAATGGAACAGGTCGTTTTAGACCCGGTATTCCGGGGCGGCAATATCGAAGCAATTTTCGGTGGAATGGAGCTTGACCTTCGGCGCACTTCGCTTCCGGAAGGCGACACGTTCCTGCATGTAAAAGCCATATTCGGGGGGGTGGAAATAACCGTTCCGGACAGTTGGGAAATTGAAATTCATCCGAAACCGTTTGCCGGAGGCGTCGATGATTCGAGAATGAAAAACAGCGACCGTGATAAAAGCCGGAAGCTCGTCGTCATTGCCGAATGTACCTTCGGAGGCATAGAAATCAAATAGATGAATCCATTGGACGAACACCGGAAAACATACATTACGGTCTGTTTCGCGACAGCCGCAATCTATGCTTTCAGCGCCGGAAATCAGCCGGCGCTTTACCGGATGGCGGATGCCTGTATTTATGGCTGCGTGCTCTGTATCACGGGTATAATTCTCCGGAATATCTTCCGCTTTGCCATCCCCAGGCATCAGAAGCCGACATACAGGCTTGTCGTCCTGCTGTCTGTTGCCGTGCTTTCGGTCATGCTGATTGTCGGGATAGAAGCCTTTGCGATGTATCTTCTCGCTCCTTCTTCGTTCCGGCATTTCGCGGCGACTATTCCCGTGCGCATTTTTATTACCCTGCTGATAGTTGCAGTCATACGGTTGTATTGTCTGCTGCACGACAGCCGGGAATCTGCGCATAAAGAAGAAACTCCGCCTGTCGCCGCGCAGCCGGTTGACCGCATTACGGTGCGCAACGGACAGAAAATCAAAATAATCGCCATCGACGAAATCATCTATGTAAAAGCCGACGGCGACTATGTCTCAATCCACACGCCGGAAGGAAGCTGGCTGAAGGAACAGACGATGAAATATACCGAAGACATGCTTCCCGCAGATAAATTCCTGCGGATTCATCGCTCGTTCATTGTAAATACGCGTCATATCAGCCGCATCGAACGCTACGGCGAGCAGCAGCAGGTGGTGCTTCATAATCGCGAAAAGATAAAAATCAGCGCTGCCCGTTACCGGTCGCTCCGACAAATTCTGGGGTTTTAGGGGTTTACTCATGAAAGGGAACAATCATTTATTTATCTCACAACCATTGTTCGGTTTCATAACGTATGGGGCAAAATATATTTTCTGCCGGTTAAACCATTCCATCGGCTTATTTTAAATCGCTTCTGAATAGACAGATACAATAAGAGTGCAATTTTTTCTCTTCAATGACGGTCTTGGTGGCGGCAATTCCTCGCTCCGAGCGCCGTCTTCCTTGCTCGGAGCGAGGAATTTCTCACTCAAGCGAGGAATTCCTCACTTTTAGCGAGGATTTCCTCACTCCGAGCGAGGATTTCCTCACTCCGAGCGAGGAATTTCTCACTCCGAGCGAGGATTTTCTCACTCAAGCGAGGAATTCCTCACTCCGAGCGAGGAATTTCTCACTCCGAGCAAGGAATTCCTCACTCCGAGCATGAACGACGCCGCTCCGAGCGTGACGAAGCGCGCTCGGAGCGGGAAATAAGGTGTGTCGGGCGGGAAACGCCGCGTCGGAAGCCTGCTATTCGGTGATTTCTTCGCCGTCGCGGTTGCGCTTGACGTGCGGGAAGCGGGCTTTGAGGGCTTCGTAGACGGCTTTTGCGCCGGGAACGTCGTCTGCGACGGCGCGCTTCACTGCGTTGTAGAACGTCAGGGCGGCGTGGTAGGCTTCGCTGCCGGCGAGCATCCGCGTGTCGTCGATATTTTCGGCGGTCTGCTGGATGGTAACGAACAGCGGGGTAATGTTATGCGCGTCGTTGAAGTCGATGGTAAATGTTTCCATCTTCAGGTACGACGGGCGCAGGTCGGGATTCAAGCCTGCCAGCTCGAAAGCTTTTTCAACGAAGCTGAGCGTTTTATCGCCCATCTTCGGGATGTTGTGCCTTTCCACCGGCGTGAGCGGGTGCACGTAGGGGTTCAACAGCGCGCGTAACTGCTCGGCAAGTGCCTGTGCTTGTGCCAGCACGTTTACGGGAATACTTACTGAATGATCATCTGTGTTCATCTCATTAATTATTTAAATTATTATTTGATTAAAAATACTTCGTTTTTTTCTTCTTCTCTCTGGCGGCTGCCTGCCACCGGGCAGAGCATACCGGCAAATATGGCTGTCATATCCTGGAGGAAATCCTCTCCAAAAACCTTGACAGGCTTGATATGGAAAATCCGGGTGAGGAAATTCAATGAACGCTCTTTTACCGGCGCAAAAATAATGCATTCTTCCGAATATCGTGCAAAATTTTTCACATTCTTCTTAAATTTCCCCATTTGTGGAGATGCAGGGGGTGAAAGAAAGAAACGGTAGTGGAGTTAGTTTGCTCCAATCTTTGCAGTCTTTACCGCCCGAGCAGTTACCCGCTGTCTTTGTCTTTTTAATTCGGCTTGCAGAGATTCAATTTCTTTTCCCTGGTTGGCAATGGTAGTCAGCAAAGAGTTTAATTCCTCATTGTCGATATTAGCCGGATACTGGGCGTTGACGCGATCGATAAAATCGCTTAATACATTCATATAATTGCTGAAAGCATCGTAAGGAGTATCGTAGGGGCTGAAATAGCTGTGAACGGCTCCATCGGAAAAATGTTTGGTCGACATGTAATAAAAATGATCGCTCGTCTGCAAATACGTCCAGTCCTGCTTGATACGCCGGTCATTTCCCATCCGTACCCGTTCGCCGATGCTGTATAATTTCTCGAAAGCTTCTTTTTGGAGGATATTTCCAAGCCAGGCGCTGGTATCCCTTTCTTCGTCTGCCCAGGAACTGGGATAGGGGACGGAAACGGCATCTACCGATTTCAATTTATTGATCACATCGGTTGGCACGGAAAAACCGATCTTTTTCTCGGCCGCAAACCGGGGTATGGCTTTGAGAAACTCGAAGATACCACTCTCGACCGACTGCAAGTTGCCGAATGTTTCATAATTCATGAACAGATTAATCAACTGTTCCGACTCTGGTGTAGAGGCTATCCAGTGGATGAATTTATCGGCGGTCAGCGGATATTCATTCCAGTCGTAATTGGAAAAACGGAACGATATATCGTCACTGAATTTGGAGTTTTTCAGCAATAATTTCAAGGATGGATTATTGATGGAATGATACAGGTAATTTGGGCTTTTCCAACCCAGCACATGCTTGGCTCCTTCGGCCAACATTCCTTTATAGCCCATCGCATAGACCATCTCTCCTATTTCGTCCGAATATATCAGCTCTGTATTTCTGAATACTTTAGGTTTTTGTCCGAACAGAATCTCTATTTTTCGGGAATGAGCTTTTACCTGTGCTTCAAACTCTTCCGGATCTTTCAGGGACGACAGGGAATGTGCATACGTTTCGGCCAGAAACTCGACGCAACCGGTTTTTGCCAATTCCTTGAAACTGTCGATGACTTCGGGAACATGTATCTCCATTTGTTCCAGCGCAACTCCCGAAATAGAAAAAGCCACCTTAAATTTATTACCCGATTCCCTGATCATATCCAGCAACATAGTGTTCGCTTTCAGAAAAGAACGCCCGGCAATACGGTGAATGATTTCTTCATTTGCAAAATCATCATAATAGTAATGATCCCGGCCAATGTCGAAAAAACGATAGCGTTTTAAACGAAAAGGTTGATGCACTTGAAAATAAAAACAAATTGTCTTCATAAAAACTCAATATTAATTTTTTTGTTACATTACATTTTCATAGATCCGGCGAACTTTCTGGCCGGCATATTCCCACTTGATTTCGTCTACTTCGCGTTTTCCTTCTTCCTGCAAATAGGCGGCCATAGCAGGATAGGTAATAATCGCATACATGGCATCGGCCATGGCTTCCGTGTCCCAGTAATCCGTTTTGATAGCGTTTTCCAATATTTCGGCACAGCCGGACTGTTTGGAAATGATGGTAGGAACTCCGCACTGCATCGCCTCCAGAGGAGAGATTCCAAAAGGCTCGGAAACTGACGGCATCACGTATACATCACTGGATTTCAACATTTCATAGACCTGCTTGCCTTTCAGAAAGCCGGTAAAGTGAAAGCGGTCGGCAATACCTCTTTTGGCAGCCAGGCTAATCATTCGATCCATCATGTCGCCGCTTCCGGCCATCACAAAACGTACGGACTGCGACCGTTTCAAAACCAGGGAAGCGGCCTCTACAAAATATTCCGGGCCTTTTTGCATCGTAATGCGCCCCAAAAACGTAATCACCTTGTCTTTGCCTTTCTGTGGAGAGATGGCTTGCACTTCTTTTCCAACAGGCTCTACAGCATTGTGCACGGTCGTCACTTTCGACGGATGTTGATGATATTTTTCAATAACCGTGTTGCGCGTCAGATTACTGACGGTAATGATATGATCGGCATTATCCATCCCGTCTTTCTCCAGGGCGTATACCTGCGGATTGACATTGCCCCGGCTACGGTCGAAATCCGTAGCATGGACATGGATAACCAGCGGCTTACCGGTAATTTTCTTGGCGTGAATCCCTGCCGGATACGTCAACCAGTCATGCGAATGAATCACATCGCACGGATATGTTCTGGCGATAACACCGGATACGATAGAATAATTATTAATTTCTTCCAATAAATTATCCGGATAACGGCCGGAAAACTCAATGCATCCTAAATCATTGGTATGCATATAACTAAAATCTGCATAAATATGATTTCGCAAGTCGTAATAATCCTGTGGATTCAGTATCTTTCCGATGCGCTGGTTCACGTGTTCCCACATTACATCACGCCATACAACCGGGGTATTGCAAGCTCCCACTATTTTAAGGAAACTTTGATCTTCATCTCCCCACGGTTTGGGGATGACGAAAACGATATCCATATCTTCCTGTGTGGCCATTCCGCGGGTAAGACCGTAACTTGCAGTCCCCAGTCCCCCTAATATATGCGGAGGAAATTCCCATCCAAACATTAAAGCTTTCATAGGCGTATTCTTAAATCTGAGTATATGAGTCCAATAATTTCAACACTCTTAAGATTGTAGCGACATTCATGGCAAAAGAAATAGCGCCTCTGGCTTCAAACGGCGGATTGCCGTCGAATAACTCGGAAATAGAGCCAATGCAATGCAAACCCATTTCTTCTTCAAATCCAATCAGCATCCGTTCCACAAAAGATACGCCACTCATCCCGAAAACTTTCAGGTATGATTCCAGGTAAAAGCCAAATAGCCAAGGCCATGCCGTACCTTGATGGTAAGCCAAATCGCGCTCATATTGAGGTCCGATGTAGTAAGGTTTGTATCCTTCGCTTTTAGGGCTTAATGTACGTAAACCTTTGGGAGTCAACAACTCTTTGGTCACATAATCCAACACTTTGCGCTTCTGTATCCGGTCTAACGGAGAATAATCGAAGGCAACGGTAAACACCATGTTTGGACGAACACTCCAATCGACGAAATCGCCGTCTACATAATCAAACAGATAGCCATATCCGTTCAAAAATGTTTGCAGGAACGAATCTGCCGTCAAGGCAGCTTTCTTTTCCAGCAGTTCGGATGCACGTTGATCTCCTTTCAATGACAATAATGCTGCTGAAAACTTCAAAGCATTGTACCATAAAGCAT
>JAISFI010000092.1 GCA_031263685.1 Dysgonamonadaceae bacterium
ACTCCTTAAATCCCGTAATCGTTTGGGGAATAGAATCTTTACTCATAATTTCTTTAATTAAATATTTATAAATCAATATGTTTTACTTGCAATTTTTCTTTTTGCCATTCGTTCCCGAAATTTTCTCGACATGTCGAGAAGTTTTCCCGACATGTCGAGAAGTTTCCCCGATGTGTCGAGAAGTTTTCCCGATGCATCGAGAAGTTTCCCCGACATGTCGAGAAGTTTCCGGGTCGCATTTGCAACAACAGAGGCTCATCAATTTTATCCGAAAGATTCAAATCCCAGTGTGCTTCTTTGCCCATTGCAGCCATACTGCTGTCGAATGTGGCATTTTGCGTCTCTTCCGTCATGGAATCAATGAGTTTCCATAACTTGTCGTGCTGCCCGTTTGCAGTCAATAGTAAATCTGTTTTTGTTGTAGCTCGCGCCATTTTAATTCTTCTGATATTTTAAATGAATATATTTTAAGCCGCAAAGATACTGTTTTTTTTTTATCCAAATATTTTCCGACAAAATAGCTGTTTTTTTTACTCCATTCATTGTATCTGTTTTTGTAAAGCTTAAGTGCAGCAGCTTCCAGTTTTCCTCACCCTGCAATACGCTCATTTACCAGATGGCGATTTTGTTCAGGGCGGCTTTCAGCTTTCAGTTTCTCCATGATTTCGGAGAATGTTTTTGGCGCGTTTTGCGCCGGGCTGTCTTTTTCTTCTGCTGACATAATCTTAAAATTTTATTTATTGTGATGACCTCCATTATCATGGTGATTCTCATTCTTATTTTCATGATTGTGCGATGCGTCGGTACATGTGTTCGGGTCATGCGTTGTTTCATTATCGCCGTTCCCGTGCGAATTGTGCGAATGACCGTTTGCATCATGCGTTCCGTGGTCGGTTCCGTTGTGGTGCGTACCGTCGTGGTTTGTTCCCGCGTGTTCGGAATAGGCGCATGCCTGATGAGCGCCGTCGTTCAGGATGTCGCAGTTTTCATGATTACCTGCCGCACACTGTTCAGCTACGCTTGCCGTGTAGGTGTTTACGTCCGAAAAACCGAGGGCTGCCGCGCGAAGTTCCATGCTTTGGCTTGCGTTATCCAAATTGTGGTCATCGTCTTGGCTGCATGATGCAAATGCTGCTGTAATCGCTAATACTGCCAATGAATAAAATACTTTTTCCATTTCTTTACTTTTTTATTGTTATTACTTTACTTATTAATTTGTTTATTTACCTGTATACCGCATAAGAACGGATGTACCCTACCCGGAACCGGAAAATAATTTCAAAAGGCAGCTTTTCAGTTGCCGCCGCTTTTACAGGAGACAAAAAAAGTTCGGACGAGTGCCGAACTTTCAAAATACCACAAGCCAATGGTTACTGACCTGTAGTTGACAATAGTTTTATACCCACCATGAAAAATTATCGGAAATAATAATTTCATTTTTCTTTAAGTGATGTGTCGTTTTCATAGGGACAGTCCTGTAATGAAGATTGTATTTATCGGATAATTGCCGGATTTCTGCCGTATTGTCGTATGTTAGCATGAACTTGCCTTTCAATTTGGATGTTAACTCAAACAAATACTCATGGTCTATCTCGGAATAGGTATAAAGTCTTTTTCCCGCAACAGTATAAGGGGGATCTATGAAAAAATAGGTTTTTTCATTTTCCATGTTTTTCTCCAAAATTTCGAACGCATCGCCCTGTATAAAATCAATGCTGTTTTTTATATGCCCTATTGCAGTAATTCTGTCCCGTAAAGTTTTAGGATACCAGCGCGATGTTATGCCTTTCCCATTTTCTCCATTTTTAATCATTCCTGAGCCTTTGGCCAATATGCCACCATGGGAAATTCTATTTTTAAGAATAGTGCAAAACGCTACATCTGTAATTTGTTTATTCGGATTCTCCAACTCGGCTTTTACATTGTCGATTGTCAAGTTATATGAATATATTTTGTCCGCAAGCCATTTATTTTTACCGTTTAATATAACTTCCCAAACAGCAGCAATTTCTTCATCTTTTTCAACCATAGTGACATGAGATACCAGTTTTTCAAATGCAGCCGTAAGACTGACAATGCCTCCTCCAACAAAAGGTTCTATTAATTCTGTTATTTGTTTTTTTTCCTGTCGAAGCCATTGTCGAACAACCGGTACAAGCCATGTTTTTCCACCGGGATAACGGAATGGACTGCGTTGAGGAACTGCAGCAACATTAATGATCGATGTTCCAGTGCATTGTTCGCTTGTGTCAAATAAATTTAATTGTGTATTCATTCTGCAGCTACATTTTCACGATTGTCTGAATCGGCTATACCTGACCGTTTAGCATCAAGTTTCTTCTGTAATAATTGTGTGAAATCAAGAATGGAACCTGCCTCGAATTTTGCTATTTTTTCTAATGCATCCGAAAACTTTGTGTAAATAACTTTCTTTAGTTTTAGTTCCAGGCGCTCTTCCTTTTTTACCGGCGCCAAATCATACAGGAAAAATGCAAAATCGGATTCGGATTTGTCAACCTCCGGAAGAGACGGTAATGTTTCGTAAAAGCATGTCTGTAAGGCTACCGCCTGTTTTTTGTTCCACTGATTTAAGATAGAGCCTTTAGCGATAATTTGAGGAATTAACCTTTTTCTTGATGATGAAAGATAGTCGGGGTTGGGATATTTGAAGGCTTGCGTCCAGTCGAAATCCGGCGATGGATGCTCCAAGTATGCGGAGAAAGGGCCTGTAAGATTACCGGAAATATAAACAGCTTGAACTTCTAATGACCCAAAGTCAAGTACTCTTCCTTTGTCATCGTATGATACTAAAACATAGTCTATATTGCCTGCGGACTTTCCAAATTTATCTTTTAGCCGTACTTCACCAATGTGCGTCCATGTTGATTTGTCTTCAAAAATAAAAGATGCTGCATCACTTACAATTTTCCAGTCTTCACGAAATCTTACCGGGCAAATAATTACAGGTTTGTTTTTATGATTTAAGCTACAAACGCCCAAAGGAAATTCAATACTGTTTTTGGTACAGTTTGAAACAATGTTGTTAAATGGACAGAGTCTGTCTATTCTGTAACGGGTAGCTCTTTCAGACTGATTGTCAATCGGAAATCCGAAAACTTCTGCCAATGGCTGATTATTATTCATATCAATAATTTATGCGGTGCAAAGGTAGCAATTAAATTTTTCATTCAGAAAAGAATTTCAACAAACACGATCGGCGTAAGCGGCGTGGCTTTCGTGTATACGTTGAACACGCTGTTTTGGTCGGACAGGCGGTAGCTGTATTTGACGTTGTTTGTATTGAATACGTTGAGTACCGATGCGCCTGCCTGTATGCTGCATTTTTTCAGGTGCATCCTGTAGATAAGCGACAAGTCCAGACGGCTGTACGGTTCGGTGGAAATGTCGGAATGCTGATGTCCGCTGCCGTGCTGCTGTTCTTCGTTTTCCTGCCCGTGTCCGTGTCCGCCTGTGGAGAGGTTGGGAAAGCCTGTTCCGTAAACGTATGTGGCGGAAAAGTGAAAGGACTTGAGCGATGCGATTGCGCCCAGCTTGATTTCCCGTCCGGCGCTTTCCTGCGGCGCCGAAGCGTTTACAAGGGAATATGAAGCGAAAACAGTCTGTTTCCGCCATTCCTTTTTGAAATAGAAGTCCGCACCCCAAAGGGTATTGTCGAAAGCGCTTACAGCATTGTCAAGGAAATATAATTCATTTTGATTCCTTTTCAGGAATCCTTCCACGCTGAACAGCCAGCCGTTTTTACTGTATGCCAGTCCCGCCAGAGCGTGCATGGATGAAAGAAAGGTGCTGTCCGACAGGTTCCAAATCATCTGGTAGCTTCCCTGACGGTACATGAACGGTACCCGTGTCAGGAACTGGTTATACAAGCCGAATGAAGCGGTTGCCGTCAGTTCGCCGGTAAAAGCGTACCGCACGGACAATCTCGGCTGCACGTATATTTTGTCACGGGCTGTCCGGTCGGCTCTCAGTCCTGCCTGCAGCGACAGTTTTCCCAGCAGGATGTTGTCGGTAATGTAGAGCGAAGGATTATTGACACGGGTTTGCGTGCTGTTAAACCCGGCGGCGTACTGTTGCCACCTGCCGCCGATTTGCACCTGCTGGCGTTCGCCGACATTAAAATTGTGTTCGAGGCTCAGCGACAGTTCCTGTACGGTGTTGTCGATGTGGAATACATCCAATGGAGCCGACCGGTTTTCGGTAATGCCCGTAACATTGTCGATAGCGCCGGAAAATTTGGAGAACGAGAAAAGGAATTTGCTGCTGTTTCCATTGTTCCACAGACGGCTGTAGCCTGCGGCAGCGCCGTACTGTCGGTTTTTCTCGGTAGCGTTCACTTCGTAGCTTTGCTGCTTTACCGAGAATTTGAAATGGTCGTCGGCGCCGTATAAGCTTATGTAGTAGCGGTCGTTGTCGAATGCCTTGCTTGCGTATTTCAGATTCAGGTCGCGAAAATCGTATTTCGGTTCGATATAAATTTCCGGTGCGGTAGGCTGTGCATGGTCTTCGTCCGAATTGCCGGTACTGGCGTTGTCGTAAAGATTGTAGAAGGTTTGACGGTAGGCAACCGACAGCGCCGACGTCTTTTTTACCGGTACGGAAGCAAACAGGTTGGCTGTGTAGTTGCTTACATTGGCTTTTACCGAAGGTTTGCCGAAATTGCCTTCGTTGCCCGTTATTTCGGCAATTGCCCCGATGCGGTTTCCGTGCGAAGCGTCGTAGCCGCCTTTCAGCAAACGGATGTCTTTTGCTAAATAGGGATTGACGGAGCCGATTTGGTCGTTGAAACTTTTCATCCCGAAAATGGTAAATCCGTCATATACCAATTGGCTTTCGCCCCAATTACTGCCCCAGACAATAAGGTCTTCCGAAGGTTCGCCCGAAGCACGCACGCCGGGCAACATGCGCAACAGGCTGAATACGGAATTGTCGGCGCTGCCCGGCAGGTAACGGGCTACCTGATGGTTGACGCGCATTTCGCCCGAAGTCCTGCCCGACTGCATCAGCATGGACGATGACGGCGGACTGACGGTTACCTCGTCCAGTGTAACTGCCAGGGGCGACAGCGACAAGCGATGTTTCCCGATATTCAACACGGTGTCGAGACTTTCAAAGCCGAGGTATTGCGCCTGTATCCGCACAGGACGGTCGGCAGTTTGGACAAGGGTAAACATTCCCGATTCGCCGGTAACGGCAACGCCTTTGCCGGTTTGTATATGGGCGTAGGGCAGGGGTTCGCCTGTGGTTCGGTCGGTCAGTTCACCGGACAGGATATATTTCTTTTCTACAGCCGGTTCCGGCTTGCGTTCCGTATTCGCAACGGGCGAAATAACAAATACATTTCCTATCTTTTCCACTTTAAACGGCTTGTCTTTCAGGAGGTAATTGATTGCTTCTTCCGGTGTTCCGAAAGTTTTGGAAACCGACATTTTGTAGCCGGAAAGGGCTTTGTCGTCGAATGATATTTCCACGTTCAGCGAGTTAAGCACAACGTTCAGGGGCTTGTCGGAAACGACTAACCGCAGCTCCTGTGAAAAAGCTGCGGTAACGGCAGTCAGCAGTATGAGTGCGGTAATTAGACCCCGTTTCACCGTTTTATGCTGAATGTGATTCCAAATGGCGTACCGATGATTTTAAGCGCTTCTTCGGGTTCTTTTGTTTTTGAAAAATTGCCCGTGTACATGAAATCCAGTTTTGATGTTGAAGTTACATGAATGTCGTACTGCCGTTCTATTTCCTGCACTACGTCTGCCAAAGGAACACCGATAAAGGCAAATTTGTTTTGCGTCCAGCCGGCGGACTGTGCGGCGTCGATATTTCCGCTTACTTCCAGTTTCCCGTTTCGCAGGCTTGCCTGCATGTTGGGAGTAAGGAGGACGCTGTCGCCGCCTGCCGTTACTTCCACTTTTCCCGTGAGGCAGGTAACACGGTACCTGTCGGCGCGTGCAAATATGTTGAAACTTGTACCCAGTACTCTTACTGAATTTGCGCCGGATTTGACGGTGAATTTGCTGCCGGGCTTCACTTCAAAACAGGCTTCGCCTTTCAATCTCACATCTCTTGATGCAAACCACCAGTAGGGCTTGTATGTCAATTCGCTTTCGGCATTCAGGTTCACGCCCGAACCGTCGGGAAGCGTAACGGCTAAATGTTTGCCCCGTACTGCCGTTTCGGTAGCCGTATAGAGGTATGCAAACGCACCCGACGCAAGCATAAGGGCTATGACTGCAGCGGCGGCATACTGCCAAATGGTAAGGCGTTTCACTTTGGGCTTACTTTCCGAAATATCATCAAGTCCGGAAAAAACTTCATTCCAAATCTCGTCCCTGCTTTTACTCCATTTCGGAGTGATTTTAATATCTTCCGTTTTCATTTTAACTGTATTATAATAGTTTCTCCCTCAAATACTGCAATGCTGCGCTCATCCGCTTTTCGACCGCCTTGACGCTAATGTCAAGACATTTGGCTATTTCCTGATATTTCAGTTCGTCGTTCCGGCTCATCAGGAAGACCGTCCGCTGCGTTTCGGGCATCTTCTCCAACGCCTGAGCGTAGGACGATGCAAGTTCCTCAAACAGCAGTTCATCTTCCGGCGAAGCGGCTTCGCTGCCGTCCCAAAGGCTCATGCTCTGTTCAAAATCACTTCGGGATGTGTTTTTCCTGTAATTGCTGATGACCATGTCATTCGCCATTTTATAAAGCAGGGATTTGAGGTTGTCGTTATTCAACTGCTTCCTTTTTTCCCAGACTTTCACAAACACATCCTGTGCCATATCCGAAGCCATATCCGTATTGCCGCACCTGTAAAAGATGAAGGTACGAATGGCGTCGAAATGCGTATCGAACAATTGTTTGAACTCTGCTTCACTTATCATCCCCAAAAGACTTTTCTACTGTTTATACCGCATGAAAATGAAAATACCCTACCGGAAACTGTTTCAATTGCGGAATTTTGTTGCGCCACAAAGGTAGGTAAAAAATTAAACAACTGCCGCAAAAGTAGGATGAAAAGGAGTAACAGTCAGCAGTTTTTCGCGGGATGGCTGCAAGTTGCGCCGGTAGTGTCGTCAAGTTGCGCCGGAATCGGATTTTTTGCAGTCAAATAACAGTCAAATAAAATATGTGTTTATTATCAGCGCCTTATGCGCAAAAGACGGCAAATAGAGAAAGTTCAGTCAAATAACAGTCAAATAAATATATTGCCGATTATAAATTATATATGTGAACATATTGGTTATAAACTATATACAAGCAACAAACATATCCACTTGCTTGCGTTCGGTTACATATGGATTACATAAAAAAACAGGCTGAATATCAATAATTTAGTTGCCCATATTGCAGTCTGACACACAATCCAGTTACATAAAGATTATCCCCAATACGGTACATAACTCGTAAATTTGCGGGATTGATTAACCCGATATTCCTTGATCAATCCCGCGTTCACCGTTTCTTTTATTATTTTTGAAGCCATCGGATAATTCCTTTCCTCAATCCCCATACGCTCCCTGAGACTTTGATTGGTCATTCTTTCATTGTCCATATATTTGAGGCAGCAATGCTGATAACAGGCGCGTATGCGGTCGTCTCCGGTCATTTCCGCAAAGGTCTTTTTCGGATAAATTATTACTTTGGTATAAAAATCGCCCCTGATAAATTTCGGAGCGGGCAGTATGGCTTTTTCTACAGCCTCTATCGCGCGGTCGATGCCGCTGCCCCGTAATTCGCAAAGGTCGAAATTGTGCATCAGGATCGCGATTTTTTCGTTCCTTGATTTGGGCGGCGTATCAATAAAACGGTTTATATCCACCAGCGGCGTACCCGGGTTGGTCATTTCCATACGGTCGGGAAAAACCTCTACCATGGTATGCGTTCCGTTTTGCCACAGGTTTTGATGAATCAGCGAGTTCGCGAGTAACTCGCGTACGGTTCTTTCCGGGTATGCCGATTTTGTTTCGCGGAACACTTTTTCGATAACTTCAACCGAAGTCCGTTCCATGATAAACTGTATGAAATGTTCAAAGCCACAGGCGTAACCCTCTTTGAAATCCAGCTCGGGATGTGCGTCAATCCTGCCTTTTCCGGTGTATATGATGATGCGCAAAGTTTTATATTGCAGTCCCTTGAACTTTGTTAAATCGCGGGCAAACAGCAACGCGCCGAGATTGGTTATGTTCCAGTTTTCGCCCTGCCTGAAAATAAATTCCTCATCGGCTAATGTTTCCAAAATCGCTGTTTTACTTTCGGGGAAATTGCGCTTTGTCAGTTGAAAGTAGCAATCGTAATCCAGCAGGCGCAACACGTCATCGGCTGTTACATCCGTTAATGCCTTTTGCTCGTGAAACAAAAGCTTCTGCGATTCGGCAATCAGTTGTTTTACTTCCTGACGGCTCATCCTGACGGTTTGTCCCGCCGAACGCCGGTAACTGTCATAAATCGTTCCGTTTCGCATATATACGGGTCGCTCCGTATTTTCGGGAATATGTATGAACAGGAGCGAATTTCCGTTGAAATCCAAAGTGGCGTGTTTGAGGGGAACAGGCGGTATCAGATTATGACGGGCAATATTACCCAGTTTTCCGATAATTTCATCGCACTGTTCCTTTGTTACGGAAAAGAGCGTGGCGTCGTCGTTCACGCCGAAAACAAGAAAACCGCCGCCTTCCTGATTGGAAAAGGCGCATAAATGTTGAGCCAGCCTGTCGGTTTTGGGTGACAAACCACTTTTCCAGTCTATTTCATTCAACTCCGAAGGGATTGGATACAGACTGTTTCTTAAACATTTAATCGCCTTTTCCAGCCAATTCATTTTTTAGAAAATTTATCCGCAAAGGTAGGTTTTTCTCCGCAAACTGCCAAAAAAATTTAAACGTCGGAAACGGTAAACGCCCTATTTAAGCGGCGGTTTCCGGTCGGATTCAGTCATTCTTTCAAGCAGGGCGTCGCACATCAAATCCGTGAATTTCGTCCGTTTTTCGTCCGTCCGGTTTTTGATGTTCATGAAGTAACTGGCATGTTCCCTTACTTCAAAATCAAAAATTTCTCCCATCCACCGGAACAGGCTTTTGAGGGAGATTTTACCGCCATTGATTCGCTTTACGAGATAGAGGGCGTATATCAGTTCTACCCATTCGGCAATGCTGCCCGTCCATTTCAGCGGCAATTTCTTTTCTTCCGGGCAAAGCGGACTTTGCGCCGCGGACTGTTCTGCCAGCAACTGCGCTTTCGTCCACTCGATTTGCCTGTCAAGCAAATCAATGGCTTTGAGGACATGAATTGCCACATTTTTTTTTCCGATACCTCTGTCAGTCCTGAAAGTTCAACGCGGGTATAAACAAGTGAATCAAGATACGCCCGCCTGTCGGTAGCGGCCGCGCCTTCCGAAAATACGGATTGGGCAAACCCGGTAAACTCTTTTTTCAGTACTTGGGCATCCGTGTCGATACCCTTTTGTGAAGCCTCCCGCAACGAGCGGAAGAACTTCGCAGAAATAAATCTTTCCATCTTTCTTCTAATTTTAATGGTTTATGAAATGGGGTGATAAAAATGCAAAAGCCTCCCTTGGAAATAAATCCAAAGAAGGCTTTCAGAATCAGTGGGTAAGCGGTAGCAGCCCCGTCAAAACTTGTAGGCCAGCCCTGCCGAGAGCAGCAGCCTGTTCCATGTGCTGCCGAGTTTGTATTTCAGTTCGGCATTGAGGATAAGCTTGTTCGTGAGTTTCAGGTCGATGCCGCCGCCGAGGTTGAAGCCGAACTCGGAAGTGGAGGCGCTGCCGCCATAACTTCCCCATTCGCCCATATCCACTTCCGCGCTGGCCGAAGTGCCCAGTA
>JAISFI010000386.1 GCA_031263685.1 Dysgonamonadaceae bacterium
GGGTACATGAACAATCCGTCAAAGATATTGCTTCCCGCGAGTGGATTTGGGGAACATTCCTCTGGAACATGTTTGACTTTGCTTCCGACAACCGTAATGAAGGCTCAAATCCCGGTATCAACGACAAAGGCTTAATTACGCATGATCGCCGCATTAAAAAAGACAGTTACTATGTTTACAAAGCAAACTGGAGTCACGAAACTACCCTCTATATTGCCAGCCGTCGCTTTGTAGAACGGACAGGCGAATCGACACCTGTAACCGTTTATACCAATTGTGATTCTGTCGAGTTGCTCGTAAACGGCGTATCGAAAGGTGTAATCAAGCGAAACGCTTCCAATCAAGGTATCTTGATATGGGATAATGTTCCTTTGGAAAATAAAGGCGCCAAAGGCAGTGATGTATGTAAAAATACCGTCATCGCCAAAGGCAAGAGATCCGGTGTTGAGTATGCGGATACAGTTGTTTGGCAAAGAACCCTCTCCTCCGCTACCAACCTGTCTTCTACTACCTTGTTGATTGATAATACAAATAGGAAAATATCTCTGTCATCAAGCGTGCAGGCTGAAAATATAAATCAGGCGATTACTCCCGCAGCAGGCGCTACTTTCGTATTAGTGGCTGCAGACGGCGTAACTCCCGTCACTTCCGGTTCGGTAGCACCCGGTATGAAGCTGATTGTAACGCCCGAAGACGGAATTACTATCGCAGTCTATGAATTTATCATTCAACATATCGCCAAAGGGAAAAGTGCGAAAGCCGATTCGCAGGAAAATGCAACCAATACACCCAATAAGGCGGTAGATGGAGATATAACTACCCGTTGGGCAGCGCCGAATAATGCTACACCCAGTGCTCCGCATTGGCTGGAAGTAGATTTGGGAAAAGATTATGTGATCAATCAAGTCAATGTCTTATGGTTTGACAGTGAAAGCAATCACAGGGCATACCAGTACACCGTGCAGGCAAGAAAAGGAAATGAAACGGCCAATCGAAAGATTGCCGATCAATCGAGCAATAGCACCTATGGATTTGTTTCGAGTATTGTTCAAGATGAAATAGCACGGCATATTCGTATCAATTCTACCGGCACGAAGGAGGGTACAACGTATAATTACACGTCCATCTGCGAACTTCAGGTATATGGCTGGAGTATAACATCCAATAGTTATACGATTGATTATGCTAACCATACGATTAATGTGCCGTTTTCTTCGGAAATTATTCCGGAAACGGATTTCATGAATAATCTTAGCTTTGAAGGTGTACAAAAATACAGGAAGAGCGGTGGGGCTTATTATATTATGGCCGGCGATTCGCTGTTCGTCACCGATTCTAATGGAAAAGAAACAGCTTTTGAGATTCTGACCTCCCAGACCGCTTTGTCTTCCGTCGATGCCAATTTTCAACAAGTTGCGGTGACAAACACTCAAGAGCTTATTTACATTCAGTTGCTGAAAGGCGCTTCAGCTCTTTTGAAAATATCTGAACCTTCGGGTAAGCGAATTGTTTCACAACAGATAGGAGAAAAATTTTCATACCCTTTGCCACAAGGTATTTATCTGATTGAAGTTGATGATAATGAGAAAAATTCTACCAGGTTGAAATATATTTTACATTAACACGAAAGTTGTGACAAAATACTATTATTTAATTATTATTCAAAAAACAGTATGACAAGAGTAAAGTTATTAGTGTGTTTGCTGTGCCTCATCATCGGCACAACTATGGTTTTTGACGTTTCTGCCAAGCAGAAGAAAAAAGATGTTCGCAATAGTTGGATTACCGTGAAAGAACCTGCACGTCCTGCCGGACAAAGCGATGTGCTCGCTTTGCGCTGCGATCCGATTCCGACCGTAAGGATCGCTTTCATTGGCTTAGGTATGCGCGGTCCGGGAGCGGTATCCCGAATGACGCACGTTCCCGGCGTAGAAATTGTTGCGCTTTGTGATGTGCTGCAAGAAAATACTCAAAAAGCCAATAATATGCTGGAAAAACGGGGATTCCCCAAGGCACAGGAATTTTACGGTGACACGAGTGTGTGGCGACAGGTAACTGCTTTGCCGAACGTAGATCTGATTTATGTGGCAACCGATTGGATATCTCATGCACGTATCGGCGTACAGGCGATGAAAGACGGCAAACACGTGGCTATCGAAGTCCCCGCCGCTATGTCTTTAGATGAAATATGGGCGCTTATCAACACTTCGGAACAAACCCGTAAGCACTGTATGCAATTGGAAAATTGCGTATATGACTTTTTTGAATTGACTACCTTAAACATGGTACAACAGGGTCTGTTGGGAGAAGTCATTCACGGAGAAGGCGCTTATATCCATGGCCTGCAACCGTTCTGGAATCAATATTGGAACAATTGGCGGATGGATTTCAATGAAAAACATCGAGGCGATGTATATCCTACACACGGCTTAGGTCCGGTTTGCCAGGCAATGAATATCCATCGGGGCGACAGGTTAAATTTCCTGGTATCGATCGATACGAAGCCTATCGGTAATCCGGCTTTTGTCAAAGAAAAGACCGGACGGGAGGTAGAAAATTTCCGGAATGGAGACCATACCAGCACCTTGATTGGCACGGAAAAAGGAAAATCCATTCTGATTGAACACAATGTAACTTCTCCCCGTCCTTACAGCCGCATGTATCAATTGACCGGTACCAAAGGATTTGCCAATGCATATCCGATTTCGGGATATGCCTTGGATGCAGGGGAAATAGATCCGGCCATAGCTGCTAATCATGAAAACCTGACTGCCCACAGTTTTGTTCCGGACGGCGTAAAAAAAGCGTTGATGGAAAAGTATAAACATCCGATAGTGAAAGACATCGAAGAAAAAGCGAAACAAGTTGGCGGCCACGGCGGTATGGACTTCATCATGGATTATCGTCTGATTTACTGCCTGCAAAGAGGACTACCATTAGATATGGACGTGTACGATTTAGCCGAATGGTGCTGCCTGATTCCTCTGACAGAAATATCTTTAGATAATGGCTCTGCGCCTGTTCAAATCCCCGATTTCACCCGCGGTGGCTGGAATAAACTGAGCAGTTTGCAATTCTATCAGAACTAAAAGCAAAACAGTCGCTCCATTCTGTAGAACAGCCGCTCCGTTCTGTAGAACAGCCGCTCTGTTCTGTAGAACAGCCGCTCTGTTCTGCAGAACGGTCGCTCTGTTCTGCAGAACGGTCGCTCT
>JAISFI010000195.1 GCA_031263685.1 Dysgonamonadaceae bacterium
CCGCCAAACCCGGCTCCTCAAGATCAAGAGATCAAGTCTTACTGAATAACGTTTCTTTATCGTCCGAAAAACGTTGATCTAGTATCACTGATCTTCTCACTGATCACCGTACAGTATGCAGGCGCGAAAGACATTTATCTTTCCGCAACAGGAAATGACGCCAATGACGGACTCTCCGCGGCAAACGCAGTAAAAACACTGACTCGCGCTAACGAAATCATCGAAATGGAAGACGTCATACACGTCAAAGGAATTATTAAAATAACGGAAGAACCCGATTTTGCAACAAAAATCGAGGACGGTACCCAGGAACCCCCCGCTCCGGAAAACGGGATTTACCTCTATCACCGGGGATATTTTTTCAGGAACGCCTTGAAAATAGCGGGAATCACATTTGCAGGGGAAGATCCGGCGAATGACGGCTTTTCCGGCGAAGAACAGGCGGCGCTCTTTCAGTTCCAGGGAGCCAACCCGGTTACTTTCAAGAATCTGGTCTTCATGAAAGCCGTCACCCACCGGGCGGCAAATGGACAGTACGGCAGCGATGCATCCGCCTTTTGGGTATCGGGAACAGAGTTGACCTTCGAAAACTGCGTATTTACCCGGAACGACATCTCACGCAATCCGGACAGCCCCGCCGATCCGAGGGATGGTTGGGGTGACCGTGGAGCGTTAACAATCAACAGCGGAGATGTCACTTTCAGGGGATGTGAGTTTACGGAAAATACAGGAAAAGAAGGCGGCGCCCTCTTCCTTTCCGCCGGTAACATTGTGATTGACGACTGCTATTTCGGCTATAACAACTGCGCGGAAATAAACGGCTCAAAAGGAGGAGCAATCCATACCTGGGTACACGGAGCCGACGGTACGCTGAACATTACCATTACGAAAAGCACGTTTGAAGGTAACACGGCGAAAAGCGGCGGCGCCATTGCCCTGCTTGACAAGGTTTCCTACCAGCCGACCGGTACCACCCTGAATATCGACCGCTGCACTTTTATCGGAAATCAGGCGCTTCAGGATCAGGGCGGCGCCATCCTGCTCGATAATTTCATGGGACGACAAAGTTCGGATATAGTAACGATCAGCAACTCCCTGTTTTACGACAACAATGCTGGCTCCGACGGCGGTTGTATCTGTATCTGGAACGTACAGCCAAACAGTCAGTTTAAATTGATCAACAGTACCCTGTTTGGCAATTTCACCAACGGAAACCCGGGACATGGCGGCGGATTGTCGTTTATGACGGGCTATGAAACTTACCTGCCGGTCAATTTGCAGAAAAGTATTTACAATACCATTATAGACGGCAACTATGCCCTGGACGGCGGTACAAGATATTCGGATTTGTCGGCATTATATACCGTTGAGGACTTTCCCGCGGAAAACTTTGAAGTAAAAAATTCATACGTGGGACATACTGTCAACATGACGGGAAAAGCCGGCATTGATCCCGCCCTGAACAATATCGATTACTACACGGACGAAGAATACGACGAAGGAGTCGCCGCCGGTCTGGACGACGCCATTTATTACGCCACCAACTATCATGCCGTTCCCCTCCTGGAAGACGCGGCAACACGCACTTTTGGAAATCCGGAATACCTGATCGGCGACCGCGATTTATCCGGCAAGCCGAGAACCGTTGCCGACGGTAAATGCGCGATCGGAGCCTGTGAAGTCACCGCAACCGAACTGGACGATGAGGTTGATTTTGGAACAGGAATATTTTCTCCTTCCAATACAGGCGCCGCAGTGAAACTGACCGTAAGCAACCGGATGATTGTGTGCTTGACAAACGAACCCGCCGACATCGAACTGTACGACCTGACGGGACATAAAATTGCCGCAGGCAGGAACTATATAGCTGCACAGGGAATAAGTTCCGGCGTTTACATCGCAAAATTCCGGACAGGAAACAGTGAATACAAACAAAAGCTGATCCTTCATGATTAGGCGGATCTGTTTTTTCATGCTGCTTTCCGCTTGCCTTTTGTCTTTAAAGGCAAGCGGGAAGGATGCATACCGGCTACAGGTGGACGGGAAACCCTTCCTGATGCTGTCCGGCGAACTGCACAATTCTACTTCGTCTTCGCTGGAATACCTGTCGCCCGTGTGGGAAAAGCTGAAAACCATGCACCTCAATTCCGTCATTGCCTCCATCTCCTGGGAACAGTTTGAACCGCAGGAAGGCGTTTACGACTGTTCCATCATCGACGGGATCATCCGGCAGGCGGAAGAAAACGAAATGAGAGTGGCGATTATCTGGTTTGCTACCTGGAAAAACGGCGATTCGTCCTACGCTCCTCTCTGGGTAAAACAGGACACGGAACGCTTTTTCCGCGTAAAAAACCGCGAAGGACGGTCGGTGCGAATTATTTCCCCGCTCTGCTGGGCTGCCTGTCAAGCCGACGCGAAAGCCTTTGCCACCCTGATGGCGCGCATCAAGGAAGTTGATAAAACAAAAAGAGTGATTGTGATGCAAGCCGAAAATGAAGTCGGCGTCTTTCAGGATATGGACTATTCCGAAGAAGCCCAAAAACAGTTCCGGACAGCCGTACCGGAAACTTTGATCCGCTTCCTTCAAAAACACGAATCTGCACTGGAAAACGAAATCAAAGCGCGCTGGCAGGAAAACGGAAAGAAAAAGCAGGGCACGTGGACGGAAGTCTTCGGCGACAATGCCGATGCGAAAGAATTTTTCATGGCATGGCAATATGCTGCTTACATTCAGGAAGTAGTAAAACAGGGGAAAAAATGCCACGATATTCCGGTTTATGTCAATGCATGGCTCGTGCAGTTCCGTGATCAGCAGCCCGACTATCCCCGGGGCGGTCCCGTATCGAAAGTAATGGATATTTACAAAGCCGCCGCGCCGGACATTGACTGGTATTCGCCCGATATTTACCTGCCCAATTACCGGGAAATCTGTGCGATGTATCACCGCGACGACAATCCGCTCTTTATCCCCGAAAGCACTCGCGAAGGCGGACGCGCCTTTTATGCGCTGGCAGAGCACGATGCCCTGTGCTTCGCCCCCTTCGGTATTGAAGACGGATACGGCGATCCCGAATTTATTGCCACCTATGCCGTATTGGACGAACTGCTCCCCCTGATTGCCTCTTATCAGGGAAGCGGGAAAATGCGCGGCTTTTACCGCGAACAAAACGAAACAAATACCTTCCTGACAATGGGACGCTACAAGATAGACATTGTCTATGAAGGCGACAATACGCCATCCTACGGTTTATTAATCCAAACCGGGGAAGATGATTTCATCTTTGCCGGCGTCGGCGCCCGCTTGCATTTTTCCGCAATCGAAGCCGGTCAAATTGCCGACATAGCGACGGTTCAGGAAGGCGGCTACGAAAACGGAAACTGGATGCCCGGACGCTGGCTCAACGGCGACGAAACCGGCGCGCATAACTTTGTCCGCCTTATCGGCAGGGAAAGCAAAGTGAAAACACCCGGCATTTATCACGTTAAATTATATACTTTTTTTAGTTCTTAACTCTCTATTGCCGCGCTTCGCGCAACTTTTAGTTTTTAATTTTTAGTTTATTTTAATCATGAAAGCAAAAATAATCATTGGCGCTTTACTGCTTCTCTTTTTCATTCAGGGCTTGGCTCAAGACGACTATACCTTCACCGGCAACTGGTATGTCGGCGACACGGAAGCCGGAGAATGGATCCGGCATAAAAAGATCTGGATCGCCGAAGGCGATTACCGCTTTACGACACGCGCCGTCGCTTCCGGAACAAATAAAACCGTATCCCTTTCGCTGAACGAAAGCCAACTGTTCTCCGGGATAGAAATTCCGGCAGACCGGACCGGAAAATTCCATCCGGTTCATTTAGGAAGCGCTCACATTCAGGCAGGATACTACGACGTCCGGTTGACTTTTGAAACCGGCGGCGTCAATTGCGACATGCTCTTTATCAAAAAAGATCCCCGGACATACAATACCGTTCTGGATACGGATCTCGACTACACATTGAACCACAACGACGGGATGCACATATCGCCCATCGCCGGCGCTTCAGGCGCCTCGGCAGTACTGGCGAAAGCCGGCGACCCCGGCGACAACATCGCCTATTACTTTCAGGCGAATCCCGGCAACGGTATCGTCTATTCCCGCGAACAGGTCATGCAGTGGAACCGGCAATACATTTATACTTACCACGCAGAATATACGCAGGAAGCAATGGATCTCCTGGTACAGGAATTTGCCGAATCGAAGGTCGATTTTATCTGGGCGCACGGGCGCGGCGAACCGGATGCTTCAAACGAAATTATCGACCGCGATTTCAAGGACGGAGCCGGAGGAATGCCCTGCCGGGGATTAAGTTTGCTTGCCGATGCAATTAAACGCAATCCGTATGCCAAAAACAACCTGAAAGTCGCTTATTTCTTCGATTCTGCCGCTTCGTTCACCAGCGCCGGACTGTCGCAGTACTACAACGGATCGCTGGATTACCGGAATGAAGACTTCCGCAACTTCCTTTGGGAATTTGCCGTAAAAAAATGGTATCAATCCATCCCGAAAGAATTGCTCTTCACGCTTCCCGACGAAACGGGCGAAGGAAAAACCATCGTCCCGATGCAATGGTGGACCTGCGGAATTGGTTCTGCCTGGGGCAACCGGGGATTAACCCTGACCGGTGCGGAAGGGCTGGTTGGCTTCTTTGAATTTCTGGAAGAAAAAATGCTTTCGGAATTTGGGATAGCTCCCGCCTGGATCCTGGACAATTCATTCTTCGACCGGGGAGGAAATGCTGTCAGGGATATTGCCTGGGGAACACAAGCATGGTTTATCTGGGGACAGAATATTACGGATATCCGTACTTTCAACGGAAAAAAATTCGCTTTTGCTCTGAACGGAGGACGTATTCCGCTCTACGAAGCGGTCATGAACGACTGGGATCCCTATACCGATGCCGGAACTTTTGTCGGGAGCAATTATAACCAGATCAAAACAAAAGGTTTTCATACAAACGCACTCGACGACCAGGGAGAGCCGGTTATCCGGGCAATGTATGAACGCGGAACAAGTGAAAACGCCGAATGGCTGGTTCTTGAATCGTGGTTCGACTGGTACGAAGGATCGACCTGGTACCGCAGCGGACACCGGGAATATGCCTGGCCCAACCAGCATTTAAACCTGTGCCGCGAATTTGCCGATAAGGAAACGACTTCCATCCTGCTGGAAGCTGAAAGTTGCGACGAATTTTACGACAAGTCCCCCGGAAACAGCGGCGGGGCTTACCGCTTAGACTGGTACAAGGAAAGCGAATGGTCCAAAGAATATTGGGACGCCAACCTGGAAGTGGATATTGATCTTTTCCGTCCTTTGCATCAGTTATCGGAAATAGAAATCCATACCGGCGCGATTGCTTCCACGCCGAATAAAATAGAAGCTGGCTTGAGGGACGTCTGGGTATTGGCTGGAAATAACAATTCCATATATTGCAACGAACTGGACGGTTATCCCGTTGCCCGCTGGAATATGGCTTCCAACAATAATTATTTGAAAGATTTAGCATTGGGCGGTTATTCCGCCTGGGGGATAACCACCACAGGAAAGATTGTCAGGAGCGCTTTACCGAACGGACAGGCGTCTAACAGAAACGACAACTGGACCACAGTCAATGGCGACCTCAACATCATTGACCTGGACGCAAACAATGCCATGATTTGGGGCGTTGATGACAATTCCGATATCTATTACCGCAACTTTGCCGCCACAAGACCCTGGGTTCAGGTTCCCGGAAAATTAACCTCCATCGTTGTTGACGAGCTTTTTGGCTGGGGATTTGCGCCCGACGGAACACTGAAGCGTTTTTCATTACAGAGCAAATCCGACTGGAAAACGATCCCCAATCCACATCACCTGAACCACTTGAGCGCCAATTGCGAAGAAGTCTGGGGCGTGAACGCGGACAATGAAGTTTATCGCATCAGTTCCTCCGGTTACGGCGAATGGGAATTTGTTGCAAGCGGTTACAAAGATGTTTCCGTGGGAACCAATTTTGTCTGGTTTTTGGATACGGACAATAAGCCGCATAAATGCCAATTGACGTCTTTTGTGGATTATTCGGCATTTAGCGTTTCCGGGGAAACAGGTATCATATATCCGGAAAAACGTCCGGTTTCCATAAGCGCCTATCCACTCCCGTTTACGGATCGCCTGACGCTGAAAGCAAGCGCCGGTTCGGACGAAACATTGCATTTGACTCTCATGTCCATTGACGGAAAAGTGATTTTTAGAAGCGCATGGAACGTTACTGTCGGAATCACCGAAAAACAGTTGGATGCCGGAGTGCAAAATCTTTCGTCGGGAGTTTATCTGCTGCATATCGAAAAGTCCTCCGGGAAAGAAGTAATAAAAATCATGAAACGGTAAATCAATTTCATCGTCCGGCGATCTTATGCCGGATGAAACAAAAAGAGAAAGCCGGCAGGAGTGGAGCAACCGCCCTTGTCGGCTTTTTTCTGTGATCGCGGAAAGAAATTTCAATAAGCGCCAAGCACAACGCGAAAAGACATACCTACCAAGGAAGCGCCGCTGTGATCGTATGATGCAAACAGTCCCGTACCACTACTATCATGAGAGGCGCCACCACGATATAACCATGGACCTCCCGATACAACGAACATGGAAAGATCCGAACCCCAGGCAGCTATGCTGTTCGATGTCGAGATAGACTGAACACTTCTGGTTTCGTGGAGGGCTTGACCGCCACAGGTAGCCCAGGTGCATTGGTTGCTACCGAAGATGTGACCATTGCTATTATCTACATTTGTAAAAATAGAATACCTGGGATAGATGTTAAGATACTTGCTGTCCGGCCAGAAGGTTGGGTTAACAGGCTGGGTTGAGTTGACTGAACCGTAGTAGCAGTTATCTGCGCCGTTACTAAAGCCGGAGTTTTCAGAGGTAGAACGTCCGGTAGAAAGGTGGTTGTCGTCGCCACAGGTTAAAACTGCCAATTGGTACTCCCATGATCCACCCGCCATATCATAAATACCATATATGTTGCCTGTAGTAGAGGCTTGTTGACCGATGGCAGTTTCATAAGTATTGCAGGTGGGACCATTATCGTCAGATTGAGAAGTGATCGGACCGCAGCCGGTTATGTATCTTTTGGCGCTTGCACTGTTGGTATTGGCTGCCATGTTAAGGTAGCCATTGTTATAAACTTTGGGATAGTCTGTACCATATATTGAAGTGGCAAGATAGACTGTAGCTCCCCAATGGCTATTGTTGGACATGTGCGTATCGAAAGTTGAAATATTGTGAGCCGTTTTAACATATTTAGCGCTGAGGTATTGGTTGGAAACACGTTGATAGCTAGCAGAAGCTTCATTGGGTTTGA
Organism: Dysgonamonadaceae bacterium; assembly: GCA_031263685.1. GTDB lineage: Bacteria > Bacteroidota > Bacteroidia > Bacteroidales > Azobacteroidaceae > JAISFI01. Next base: position 7,378 of record JAISFI010000195.1, read on the forward strand.
AGGTAGTGTAGAGAGACGGTGTGTTAAGAGGTGTCCCGATATAGGAAGCAGTAGTACCTGTGTTGCAGACATCACCGTTAATATAAGTAGCACAAAACCAGCCGTCCGAACGGGAAGCTTCAAACTTGGCATACCAAAAGCCTGCTAACTCGGTTGTGCCGCCAATGGTGAAAGCAGGATGAGTTGCCCAGGCATTGTTTGCGCCGACATTGCTTTGGTAATCACCGGAACCGGTGTAGGAGGCAGGAATAGCTTTGGGGTCAGTAGGTTTTTGGAAGATGATGTTGAAGGAGGTTTGAGTGCGGTAATTGCTGTTATCATTATTCGCATCATAGCGGAAGACCTGATATTTGTACCTTGGGACATAAACCCAGTAACCTAATATATCATTTTCCGCTATTTCCGTACCTGCGGGAGATGTTTTGTATTTGGCAAGTTTTTCCGACTTGACTGTAACGGCATTGCACCACTGTTTTTCATCGTAATTGCCCCACGATTCAGGAAAGTATCCATCGTTGAGTTTGTTGACGACGGGAATCATGTTATCGTCGATGTCAACCGTGTAGTTGGGCGCACCGTTTGTGAAAGAGCCGCCGTCTGTACCGCTGAGGGAGGCTATGGCAGCAGCGTTGTTAGCTGCTGCTTTGACCCATTGACCGGTAGGGGCAAGAGGAACTACCTCCACTGGGATTTCTTTTGTTACAGTACCGGAAGTAAAGGGATTATTTATCTCTACCTTTATCCAATAATAACTCCCGCTTGGAGAAATCGGAGAAAAGGAGCTTGATGCGATAGTTGTTGTAGAAAAAGCGGAAGGAAGAGTTCCATAATCGGGGGTCATCCCCGGCGTTGCGCTCCGGTACCATTTATATGTTTCTTCCTTTGCACACCAGCCGCTGTTGACGCCTGAAACGGAAAAAGTGACGGTTCTATTTTCTACAATGGGAGAAGGATACGTTATTGTCAGCGAGGCGGAAGAGATTTCCAGGCAATTTTCACCGAATGGTGCCCAGTATGTGCCGTTCCAAACGTATGTTCCGACACCCCATTGGGGATTGGTATTATAGACAATGGCGCCAGTAAAGCCGGTATTCGTATCGTCGTTAACGCCTGCGGTGATACCTGGAAACAGATTACTTCCGGCAGGAATTTTGCTCAAATCGGTAATTGATACATTCGAGAGTAGCAGTCCGCCCTTGGCAGTACTGTTCAAGTCCAGGATAGCGCCCTTCGCCGGCTCATTCGTCCCGCCGATGGTTACCTGGGCAGACAGGTTTACGCAGAAGAAAAATGCCGCCGCAAGCAGGAGGATTGCCCGTAAGCTAAAGCATACGGTTAATAAAGTGCCGTCCCTGCGGGACTTGTGAGTAGAGGTTGCGCCTGCTCCACGGGTTACGCCTTCGGCTTCACCCGCGGTTATGCACATCCCGTCCCTGCGGGACTT
>JAISFI010000223.1 GCA_031263685.1 Dysgonamonadaceae bacterium
CTCTAAACCTTCTCAAAAAAGATACCGGAAAGGAAAGTCTCCGTTCTAAACGTCTAAAGGCCGCTTGGGACAGGGATTTCCTTTTAAAACTCCTCAAAATTTAAATGCGTTGACCCTGATCGCTAAATGAGATAATTTTGAATATGCTTCTTATCCTTTACATATTTTATCAACTCCAATTTTGAAGAATGTTTCTCGAAATCCGACATATCTTCCCGTCTGATATGCCTGTACAATTTTTTTATGTAAGTTTGTGGCAATAGAAATTCACCCAATAATCCTTTAGATGACTTCTCAAGACTTCAATCATAAAGACTTAGAAAAATATTCCTCGGCATACACGCTCTCCGATATGGAGATTTTTATCTTCCCCGAATTGTTTTATTCGTTGGTGCTGGCCAACATCATGTCGCCCGAAATATGGAAATGGCGCGACGACCCATGGTTTGCCGAAATCGAAAACAAGTCCTTCACCTATAAGATCAACCGGGTGAAACAGTATATCATGGAGCGCTTCTCGTTCAACCTTGATCTCGATACTTGGGGACTTACCGATAAGGAGCGGGAATTAGCGCGGTTCAGCGATTTTATTGACGCCAAAAGCCTGAGTCAGAGTAATGCGCTGTTTGGCTACGAAGGCGACAAATACTATTTCGACATTGATATACGCAGGCATTTCGGGTTGGACCGGTATACGAACAGCACGATTCCGTACTGGAAAACCGAAACCGTTGAGGCAATGATGGCTTTCCGCCATAAAGAAGGCTTTACGGCGGGGGCCGGCGAATGTGTGTCGCTTTCGTCGCTCTATGCTGCCGCGATGTTCATTGTGGGACGTATTCCGCTTGAGAAAATCTTCTTGATCGCTACGCCTTTACATTCGCAAAACTTTATTACCGAACGTGACGGTATTCTCACCAATAATCGGCGTATCGTCACCAAAACCATGTGGTACAACGGTACGGAGATTTCGGCAAAGGCGCGCCGAGCCATCGAGAACGAGAAAATTACCATTGTCTCGCACCTTACGGGATACATTCATACTCTGTATGACCAGGCAACCATCGACCCGGAAGCATATAAAAGCTTTGAAACGAGCTTGCGGCATTTCCTCACCACGGAATTCAATTTCGAATTGTTTACCAATTTCCTGCGCACAAAGAACGAGTTCTGGGAATGTTTTCAATACCGGCATATCCATAACAACAAAACATGCTACATCGAATTACGTACCGTATTCTGCTACGAACATTCGAGTAAAAACAAATTCATGGGCGACAGTCGCAAGGCTTTGTTTAAGGAAATAGACCCGCGCGATTTCTATGTCACGCCTAAGGAAGGAAAAATTATCATCAATGATTTTGAGGATTTCCTGAATAAAAATAAAGATTTGAGCTTTGATGAAAAGAAGGACTATTTCATGGATCATATTTTGCCGGAACGTTGCCATCGCATGCGCGATATGTTCGAGGAGATGCGCGCCTTCATACGCATCGACCCGCGCCTGCCCGACAAGCAAAAGGAATACATGCTGATGCCACGCCTGCAAATAACCGCGAGCCAAAGCCGCGAGGAAATTATGGAACACCTTGCCGTAATGGCTTCGCAGAATGAGTTTGCAGAACTTGCCCGATACGCTTATCGCGAAATGGAAGGGATCAGTTGGATACCATTTGCAAAAGCGGCTGTCGAACGGAATCCTGTTTGTATCGAGGAATTAAAGGGAAAAGCTATCGACGAGGCGTACCGGATACTGACAGATATGCCCGGCGAATCGATCTATAGCGGCAACCGCCTGGCGCAACCCGACGAAGTATGGAACTTCGGACTGGGCGACGGTATGGAAAAGGCTTTTGTATTGATCAACTACATGAAGTCCCTTGATCCCGACCACCCGATCGGTTTTGAGACAAACGGTTCGGAGGTTGTTGTCGCACAGCATGACGGTAAGGAATTTCGTTTCCCTACCGCCAAAAAGAATAGAAAGAAGTTAATCGTGAAAGGCAATGTTATTGAGGAGTCGGCGGAGATGCTCAAAGCGGGCCGGATGATGGATATTCTATAAAAGTTCGGGGGGAGGAGACTACATTCACAACTCCGAGCTGTACGGAGGTTATCTACGTTTAAGACCAACGGTCCTGTGCCTGACGCAACGAAGGTGCTGCCGGAACGACACAGGAAATTCCTGTCTATTTTGCTTCATTTTATTTTTCGGAACTCCTTCATGCAGTTAAAAGACCTCCGAAATGGTTTTCGGAGCTTTTTTACAACTTATAACTTCGCCAATCCGTATGGCCGGTATCTTTGATCTCTTACCGCTTCATTCGTCGCTCGCCACCGGTGATTCTTCCGGGTTTTGTGACGCCGCGGATGTTTTACCGCTGATCTTTGGATAGATGCTGTCGGCAAAGATCCGAAAAAAATGAACCTGTAATTTTGGTGGTGTTCTTCAAAGTATGTTGCCTTAGACAAATCCGCAATGTAGAGAATGGTTTATCGTAAAAGACGATATTGAGTTCGGATACAATAATGTCATTCTATTGTGGCAATTCGACATGGGGTATTGATGAACGATTTTTGTGGATCAAATGTAGAAAAAACATACCCTATTTCGAAAACATTTACTTTATTTGCAGCCGTAAGATTTGTGAACCAAAGATATTTTGAAGCGTTAATAATAACCAAAGTTTAAATGAAAGTTTATACTAAAACGGGAGATAAAGGACAGACCGCTTTGATCGGCGGCAAACGGGTAACAAAGAATCATCCGCGTATTGAAGCTTATGGTACAGTGGATGAATTGATGGCGCATACCGCCCTGCTGATGGATATGCTGAAAGACAAACACGACAAGGATTTTCTGCTATGGATACTGGACAGGCTAATGACAGCCTCGTCCGTACTTGCTGCCGAAGGCGATGCGGTCAAGAAAATACCACAGGTAGCAACCGATGACATCACGCGGGTAGAACAGCGTATCGACGAAATGGAAAGCATATTGGAACCGATGAACAGTTTCATCCTTCCGGGCGGACATCCGGCAGCATCGCAATGCCATGTGGCGCGAACAGTTTGCCGGCGCGCCGAACGGAAAATCATCGGTTTGGCGGACGATCGTTACGATGTTCCGGCGGAAGTAACCGGATTCATCAACCGTTTATCGGATTATTTTTTTGTGCTGTCCCGCAAAATGGCAAAAGATTTCAACATCATCATAAAAAAATGGACACCTGTTGTCAGTTAATGAATTATTTAATTACCTTCGCAAACCGAAAAGAAAAGTATGCGGTTAAAAATTAAACAGTTAAGATATGTATTGGACTTTAGAATTAGCTTCAAAGCTGGAAGATGCACCTTGGCCGGCTACTAAAGATGAGTTGATAGATTTTGCTGTAAGGTCGGGAGCGCCATTGGAAGTGATCGAAAATCTTCAGGAAATTGAGGATGAGGGCGAAATTTATGAAAGCATTGAAGACATTTGGCCTGATTATCCGAGTAAAGACGATTTCTTTTTCAATGAAGACGAATATTAAGCAATGGACAATTCCTTCAGTCATGAGATCGGTTACTCATCGTTTGTAAAATCACTTCGCTAAGTAATATTTGAGTGCACTTAAATTGAAAAGAGGGGAGGCCCTCTTTTTGTTCTTTAAAAACATCCGGTACTGACAAAATCAGGTGGCGGCGTGGAGTCTGTTTGGTAGCTTTACCATCAAAAATATAAAAATCAAAAATCAATCAATCATGAATTTTCCCGAAAATTTGAAGTATACCCGCGAACATGAGTGGATGCGTGTAGAAGGCAACGAAGGCATCATCGGTATAACCGGATTTGCCCAGAAAGAATTAGGCGATATTGTATTTATCGACATCTACACTGAGGGCGAAACGTTAGCCGCAGGCGAAAAATTCGGCGCCGTGGAAGCTGTAAAAACCGTTTCCGACTTGTTCATGCCTGTGGGCGGAACAGTCCTTTCAGTCAATACAAGGCTGGAAATCGCACCCGAAACGGTCAATAAAGATCCTTACGGCGGCGGGTGGATGATCCGAATCCAGCTAACCAACCCTGCCGATTTGGATGGGCTGATGTCGGCAGCCGAATACGAGGCGTTTACGAACGAATAATATGTACAGTGACCTGTCCGGTTTGAATAACCTGACAGGTCACTGTTATTTTGGCTCCGATGAAAAAAGTACTTTTTGTTTGGATGGGTTGTTTTATAATTCTTTCCAATATTTTATCCGCCCAAAACATCCGTCCTTCGCAAATCCGCATCAGTTTATTGACGGCGGCGCCGGGCAAGGAGCTTTTTGCCGCATGGGGACATAGCGCAGTACGAGTCAGGATCGATTCATTAGGCTATGATATGGTGTACAACTACGGAACGTTCGACTTCGACCAACCGAATTTTTACGCCAATTTTGCCCGTGGTCGTATGAATTACCGGTTAAGCGCAACCACTTGCGACCGGTTCATGGCCGATTATATATATGAGAATCGTGGCGTGCGCGAACAGGTTTTTGCCTTAGATTCGGCGCAAACCGCGTTCATGGTACAATTTCTCGAAAACAACGACAAGCCAGAGAATCGCTATTATCGCTACCATTTCTTTCTGGATAATTGCGCGACCCGCATCCGCGACCTGGTGCAGCAAACCTACCGGGGCATGGAACTTCCCACATCGGAAAGATCGCTCACTTACCGCGATTTGATCCACATTTACCTGAAGGATCGTCCGTGGGGGCGATTCGGAATCGACATCGCATTGGGATTGCCTACCGATCAGAAAACCGGTACTTTCGAGCAGGCGTTCCTGCCCGATTATATGTTTGATGCTTTTGCGAAGATACTGTACCACGGGCGGCCGATTGTGAAGGAAACGAAAAGGGTTTTTGTTCCCGAACAACCGGCTGTGCAGCCACCCGGCCCCCTCACCCCAACAGTAGTTTGCTGCCTGGCGCTGGCGCTGGCTTTGCTTTTCTCTTATGTGCGGAAAGGGTCAAAGGTTTTCGATTTTGTACTTTTCTTTACCGTAGGGGTCGTTGGCTTACTGGTGACTTTCCTGTGGTTTTTTACCGATCACACCAATACGCAAAACAACCTGAACATCATCTGGGCGTTACCTACACACCTGGTGCTGGCATTTGTTCTGCTGTCCGGGCGGCGGAGTCGTTTTGCCCGTTATTACTTCCTGGCCACAGCCATTATTGCCATGTTATTGCTGGTTACATGGGCGTTCCTGCCGCAACCGCTCAACCCGTCGTTAATACCGTTGATACTTGCTGTTGCTTTACGGGCTTTCCGGATTTTCCGGATGCCTTGATAGTCCACATAATTTTAAAAGTTTATAAAATTCGTTCTTTTGGCGGATTCAACATATCTTTGTCAAATTATTGTTTCGACAATAGTCGGTAACGGGATGAATTTCAAGGCTGTCATTAGTTAACATTCAATCAGGAACCGGGCTTGTGTGCCCCATGAATCAATGTCAAGAAAAAATAAAGTGCAGGAGATTATAGAAAACGTCGAGGTGGTGGATGTTGCCGACGAC
>JAISFI010000238.1 GCA_031263685.1 Dysgonamonadaceae bacterium
TGTGTGTGTGTGTGTGTGAGTTACGAAATTAGTCGGCACAACCAAATAATTTTCGTTAAATAAACATAAATCTATATTAATCGTTTTCACAACCATCATAAAAAACTTTTAGTTTTTCACTTTCTAAAAAATTGGTGCAAAAGTAATGCAAAAAAATGGGAAACAAAAATATTTGGAGAGATTTCCACCCCATTTGTGTGTTATTGGAAAATTTCATGTACTTTTGCAAATGTAAAATTATAATTTGTTATTGATTATGAGTACAATAAGGAAACTTCCCATTGGCATACAGGATTTTGAAGATTTGCGTACAAGAGAGTTCCTGTATGTAGATAAAACCGAATATGTCTATCGCCTGGCAACATTGGGAAAACCTTACTTTCTCGGCCGACCTCGCCGATTCGGTAAGAGTCTGTTTCTTTCCACACTCAAAGCCTATTTTGAAGGCAAACGCGAACTTTTTGAAGGATTAAAAATTGCCGAACTGGAAAAAGACTGGACTGAATACCCTGTTATTTATCTGGATTTTAACAATGCTTTTTATGATAGTGCCGAAACATTGAATGAGGTATTAAACAATTTTTTGACGCAATACGAACAACAATGGGAACTCGAAAAAACCACAGATTTGATTTCATTTCGCTTTAAAATTTTGATTGAAAATGCAGCCAAAAAAATTGGGCAAAAAGTCGTTGTTTTAATCGACGAATACGATAAATCGCTGGTCAATACAATGGACAAACCTGATGTGAATGAAAAAATCAGAGATGTACTGAAAGGGTTTTACGGTGTTCTCAAAGGCGCTGATGCACATTTGAGGTTTGTGTTTTTAACGGGTGTAACAAAATTTTCAAAAGTCAGCATTTTCAGCGACTTGAACCAGCTTATTGATATTAGTTTGAATGAAAATTTTGCTGAAATTTGTGGCATTTCCGAGACAGAATTGCTGCAAAATTTTCAACCTGTAATTCAGGCATTGGCAGAGCACAGAAAAATGTCATACAGCGAAGCATTTGCAAAACTGAAAAAACTTTACGACGGTTACCATTTCGCTAAAGAAAGCGAAGATATGTACAACCCGTTCAGTGTGCTGAATGCCTTTGCAAAAATGGATTTTGCCTATTACTGGTTTGCCACAGGCACGCCGACTTTTTTGACAAAAGCATTGAAAAATCAAAATTATGATATTCGCAAATTTGATGACGACGTGTATATTTCTGCAAACTCTGTAATGGACTACCGATTTGAAAATCAAAATCTTGTGCCGCTGCTTTATCAAAGCGGTTATTTGACAATCAAGTCGTACGAGCAGGATGAAGACGCCTACGTTTTAGGATTTCCGAATGAAGAAGTAAAATACGGTTTTTTTGAATGAACTCTTACCTGCATTTGTACTCACGCCAATAGAAACGGGTAAATTTTCTGTCATTTATTTTTTACGGCAGTTAAAAAGCGCCGATATTGACGGTTTTATGACTTCCCTGAAAGCATTTTTTGCCGATATTCCCTACGATGCGATGGAACAAAAGCACCGGAACGAGCAGTATTATCAACACGTTTTTTATCTGCTATTCACCTTGTTGGGGCAATTTGTACAAACCGAAGTAAAAGATAACAAAGGTCGGGCAGATGCCGTAGTAAAAACGGCCGACAATATCTACGTTTTTGAGTTCAAAATGGACGACAACGCCACTGCCGAAGACGCTCTGAAACAAATTAACAGTAAAGATTATGCCATCCCATATATTGTCGACCACAGAAAAACAGTTAAAATAGGCGTGGAATTTTCGCAACCTGAAAAAGGTATAAAGCGTTGGTTGATAGAATAAATGGTTGTAAAACAGATTGAGTAATCCACAATTTTTATCCTGTTTATGGGTAATTCACAAGAATTTCATGTACATTTGCAAATGCTAAAATTAAAGTTATTCAAATCCAAATGTTGAAAACAAAAGAAATAAACTCACAGGGGATTGCGCACAATGCTTTATCGAAAGGAAGCAGCATAAAAGGAGAAATTAATGCAGATGGCGATTTTCGAATCGATGGTCGAATAGAAGGAAGTGTTAATGGTCTCGGTAAAATAGTGGTCGGACCCCAAGCCGAAATTATCGGCACGATCACTTGCGACAATCTGGAAATAATGGGACGCGTAAAAGGTAACATCCGGGTGAAATCAAATGTTTCACTGAGACATTCCTGTATATATGTCGGAGATATGGTTACCCAAACATTGGAAATAGAGCCGGGCGCCATCTTCAATGGCTCCTGTAGAATGATGAAAGAAGAAAAGAGCGAATCGTAAATCCTGTCGCCTTATTACTTTGCTTTATTATCTCGCGTAAGTTTGTTTTTCATTTTCTTCTCCCCTCCGAGATTCCCGGATCAGCGTTCGGATTTCTTTGGTATATACTGTATTCTCCAGTAAATCTTCGATATTCAAGTGCATGCGATAGCCCCAGTAATGACGGGGATTTGCGGGAATATTTATCCGTTCGTCGGCCACATTTTCCCTGCGTAGTTGCTCGTTTATTCCCAACCAATCTTGCAAAGGGAAGATGGCGAGCATGGCGGGACTGTTCAGGTGATTCCTGATTATCTGCCGACAGATGTTGGCAGAACAACGCTCCGGCGCTGTGCCCGTGCAACCCAGTATTTCGTTGTAATATTGTTGCGTCTTCTCTCGATCTTCTTCCCACCACGCCCGGATGGGGGACATGTCATGCGTCGAGGTCGTACATACGCTCCGATAAGGGAGTGTAGCTAAATTTCCGAACATAACGCCGGTCTGTTTCGGCATCCGCTCTATTTCCAGACTAAGAATGTGAAGATGATCCATGACTTCCGGTACAGACTGCGGTATCATACCGAGATCTTCTCCGCAGGCCAGCATTTCCGTGGCGGAGATAATCGGCGTCAGCTTTCGGTAAGCCTGTTCTTTCCAGAAATCGTTGTGCCGGCGATAAAAATAATCCCAGTAAATATAGTCGAACGCATATCGGTCTGCTTCATTAAGTTCCCGATAGGCGAATGTGTTGCTTGCCAGGATACGGGGATGAAATTTGTTCTTTTCCGTGCGATCCGGGATGAATAAAACCTCATTGGCCAAAGTAAACAGGGCATTTTTGATGGTGAGACTTTTAAAATCGGCTTTCCCAGAAAAGCGATGTTCTATTTTTATCTGCGTATTGACATCCGGATGCAACGCAAAGTATTGGGAAGAAATACGCACGAGGTATTTCTCGGCGACTTCCTGCGAATAGACGCCGAATAAATCCGATAAAAACCGCCCGTTGATCCGAGCTTTTGTCCACTGTGCTTCACCAAAAGACATGCCGGCAGCAGAGATTTCTTCAGGCGTCAGCGGAAGGGCAGGATGGAAAGTACCGGTCAACGCTTGTACCGCGTGATCTGGAACCTCCCATATCCGGAAAAATCCCAAGATATGGTCAATCCGGTAAGCATCAAAATAACAGGCCATGTGCCGGAAGCGTTTTTTCCACCAGTCGTAGTCTGTTTTTTCCATTTCCGTCCAATTGTAAGTAGGGAAACCCCAATGTTGTCCGGTAGGCGAAAAATCATCCGGCGGTGCGCCTGCCCGTGCTTCCATATTAAAATACTGCGGCTCCGTCCAAGCCTCTATACCAACGTCGCTGACACCGATAGGAATATCTCCCTTCAGGATAACGCCACTGGTTTGAGCGTAATCTTTTGCTGCTTTCAACTGCCGGTGGAGATGATATTGAAGATAGTAATACAAAGCAATTTCCCGGTAGTGTTTGCCGTGCGGATGACAGAGTGCAGCTATTTTTTGCTTATCGTACACGGCATAATCTTTCCACTGCCTGAAATCGGATGTTTTATGCTGATCTCTCAGGTAAGAGTAGGCGGAGTAGGGAACTAACCAATCTTCATTTGCACGGAAAAATGTGCGGAAATCCCGGCTTTGTATTGTCCGTTCGCCATCTTGTGCGTAGATGGCATGGAAAAACATCCATTTATAGCGGTCTACCTGTTCGTAATCTACCTTTTCCTGCCGGTTCAGTTCCTGTTGCACTTGCAGAAGGATGCTGTTCAATGCCGCATCCTTGAGCTTGCCCATTAACGGCAAACTCAGGTACAGCGGATGTAAGGCATAGATAGAAATGGCGTTGTACGGATAAGAATCTATCCATGTATGCGTCATGGTGGTGTCATTGACCGGCAAAATTTGCAGTATTTTTTGTCCGGTTTGCACAACCCAGTCCACGATTTTTTTCAAGTCTTGGAAATCGCCCATCCCGAAACTTTCCTCTGAGCGCAGGGAAAATACGGGAATGACAGTACCGGCGCCTCTCCAATGGGGGAAATCCTCCCGTAAAAAAAGCCCTGACAGTATCAGGGTTTCTCTCTCTTTGAGTAAAGGGGGATTTAAGTAGCGATTTTCGCCCGGCTCCCAATATATATCTGTCTGGTCATCGCTGTACAGGATGAATTTATACTCGACGGGACAGGACAATCCGGCAGCATCGAACTCTACTTCCCATTCCGGAAAGTTGGAACAGGACATTTTTAATGCTTTGTCAGGTTCCCAATTCCCTAATACCGGTTGATTGCCGGAAACGGCCAAGTGCTGATTTTTCCGAATGTTCGGCGCAAAGACTTTCAAACAGATCTTCCGGTCGGCATCTTTCGGGACAACAAGTTTTTTGCCGAATCTTTCATCAAGACGGGCAAACAATACATTTTTAAATGCAGATGTATAGTACAGCGTCTGTTCCGGTTTGTTCAGCCAAGTATCATACAACAAACAGGAAACCGTACGATTAAAAGTAACTGTGTGCGGTCTGTTCCATTCTTCAAAAATCTTCAAACCATTGGATTGACAGAAATAGCGGTATGTAATCTGTTTTGTATCGTCCGGTATTTCTATGGAGGCAGACCAATATCCGTCAGTAGTATAAGACAAATCTATTGCTTGTTCGGCGTCCCAGGCGCCCAATTCCGGAAGGGAGCCGACGAGATGCAGTGTTTGTCCCCAAACCGTTCGGTAATGTATATTGAATGAGACTTTTATCCGCATTTGGAATTACCGCAAGTGGTACACGACAGGCAACCTTCCTGATATACCAATGTTTCATTGCCGCAGTGTGGGCACTTCTGGCCTTTGGCATCGACGCCGTCGGTGACATATTTTTTCAAGGCTCTTTCAACACCGGTTTTCCAGGTATTGATCGTTTCATTGTTCAATTCCAACCCCTGTACCAGTTTGATGACTTGGTCGATGGGCATGGCATAACGCAATACGCCGGAAATCAGTTTGGCATAGTTCCAGTATTCGGGGTCGAACTTGTCGGAAAGGCCTTCGATGGTGGTCTTGTAGCCCCGTTTACTGGTATACTGGAAATCGTAACGTTTGTTACCCTGATCATCTACATTCTTGATAATTGCACCTTTGGAGATGTTTTTGGGAAGAAAAATACCTTCTTCTTCATCGTTCAGACCGGTAAATATTTCGTAGGGACGACCATTCAGCAATCCGATGAAAGCAATCCATTTTTCTTTGTTGTTCTGGAACTTAACGATGTCGGCTTCCAATTCGCGGGGACGTTTGGAGACAATAACCGGTTGTTCGATACAATTACAGTCTTTCTTTTTTTGTTCTTCGGTCGAGAGAAGCACGCCGCTCCGGGAGCCGTCTCTGTAAACGGTACAGCCTTTACATCCGGACTTCCACGCTTCCACGTAAAGTTTATCGACCAATTCTTCATCGACATCCGATGGAAGATTAATGGTCACGCTGATCGAATGGTCAACCCACCGTTGAATCTTGCCCTGCATTTTTACTTTTTGCAACCAGTCTACATCATTGGAAGTAGCCTTGTAGTAGGGCGATTTGGCGACTAATTCATCGACTTCTTCGGGCGTATATTTTTTGGCGGTCGGATAGCCGTTTGCTTCCATCCAGGTGACAAATTTGTGGTGGAATACGATATATTCTTCAAAAGCGTCGCCCGTATCATCTACAAAATCGACTTTAACGGACATATCGTTCGGATTGACCTTCCTTCTTCTTTTGTAGACGGGAAGGAAGACAGGCTCTATGCCGGAAGTTGTTTGTGTCATCAGGCTGGTCGTTCCCGTCGGCGCGACGGTAAGACAGGCGATGTTCCGGCGTCCGTGCACGACCATTTCCTTATAAAGTTCCGGATCGGCTTCTTTGAGACGGTTGATGAATGGATTTTTTTCTTCCCGTTTGGCATCGTATATCTCGAAAGCGCCACGTTCTTTGGCCATCAGTACCGAAGAGGCATAAGCTGCCAAAGCCAGTGTTTGGTGGACTTTTTCGGAAAAATCGGTTGCTTCGTTCGTACCGTATCTCAGACCTAAAGCGGCAAGCATGTCGCCCTCTGCCGTGATGCCGACGCCTGTTCTGCGTCCCTGTAATGTTTTGGTGCGGATTTTATCCCACAATTTTTTTTCTGCACCTTTGACTTCTTCATTTTCCGGGTCGGAGATTACTTTTTCAAGGATTTGATCAATTTTCTCTGCTTCCAAATCAATGATGTCGTCCATGATTCGTTGCGCCAGTCCTACATGTTTCTTAAACAGGTCGAAATCAAAATAAGCTTTCGGCGTAAAAGGGTTGATCACATAAGAATAAAGGTTGATGGCCAATAGTCGGCAACTGTCGTAAGGACACAGGGGAATCTCTCCGCAGGGATTGGTAGAAACAGTTCTGAATCCCAAATCGGCGTAGCAGTCGGGGATAGATTCTTTGAGAATTGTATCCCAGAACAATACGCCCGGTTCTGCCGACTTCCAGGCGTTGTGTACGATTTTTTTCCATAACTGACGGGCGTCAATTTTTTTGGTAGTAGTTGGATGGTTTGAGTTGATCGGATATTGCTGGATGTAAGGCTTTTCATCGATAGCAGCCCGCATGAAATCGTCGTCCAGCTTCACAGAAACATTGGCGCCGGTAACTTTTCCGTCCGTCATTTTGGCGTCAATAAAAGATTCGGCATCCGGATGTTTAATGGCGACGCTCAACATCAGTGCGCCACGCCGTCCGTCTTGCGCTACTTCACGGGTGGAATTGGAATATCTTTCCATGAAGGGAACAAGTCCGGTCGAGGTCAGCGCCGAATTTTTCACAGGAGAGCCTTTGGGACGGATGTGTGACAAGTCGTGCCCTACGCCACCGCGACGTTTCATCAGTTGCACCTGTTCTTCGTCTATTCTGATGATTGCACCGTAAGAATCGGCCTCTCCGTCCATTCCAATCACGAAACAATTGGACAGGGAAGCGATCTGGTAATTATTACCGATACCCGTCATCGGACTTCCCTGCGGAACGATGTACTTGAAATTGTTGAACAAATCCAGCAGTTCCTGCTCGGAAAGCGGATTCGCATATTTCTTCTCGATGCGCGCCACTTCACTCGCCAGACGCTTGTGCATATCTGTCGGCGACTGTTCGTAGATATTACCGAATGCGTCTTTGAGTGCATACTTGTTTACCCAAACTTTGGCGGCCAATTCGTCGCCTTTAAAGTACTCAAGAGTCGCTTTGAAAGCTTCATCGAAAGTAAAAACACGTTTATTCGCTTTTTGCATAAAAAAAAGACCTAAATATATTTATAATTAAAATGGATACTAAGGAGGTGCAATATTAGAACTTTTTTTTTACTGCCACAAATAAATAACAAATTATTCCCGAAATTCAATGTTAAGTTTTCTAAATTTAGAAATAAGCGATTGATTTATAGAAGATTAATTTTCAAGCATGTATAAAAAGTTTTCCAAAAGATAATTTCTTTATATTTTGAGTTTTTCTTTTTGAGAAAATTAGATACCCAAACCATCGGAAAATAAACCCTCCTGGACTTTAGATTGAAGGATTCTGGAATGAGGAGGAACACTGTGCGTCAACCAAACATTACCGCCGATGATGGTACCCGTTCCGATGACAATACGCCCCAAAATGGAGGAATTGGAATAGATGGTTACATTATCTTCTATGATAGGATGGCGGGGCATATCTAGCGGATGCCCGTCTTCGTCCAGTACAAAACTTTTGGCTCCCAACGTGACGCCTTGATAGAGGCAAACGTGATTTCCGATGATAGATGTTTGTCCGACAACTACTCCCGTTCCGTGGTCGATGCTAAAGTATTCTCCTATTTCAGCACCGGGATGAATGTCTATTCCGGTTTCTTCGTGCGCCATTTCAGAGATGA
Organism: Dysgonamonadaceae bacterium; assembly: GCA_031263685.1. GTDB lineage: Bacteria > Bacteroidota > Bacteroidia > Bacteroidales > Azobacteroidaceae > JAISFI01. The sequence continues at coordinate 8,223 of JAISFI010000238.1, forward strand.
TGCGAGGGATCAAGGGAATTTTCAACAAATGCAGTTCGTGTGCGATCCGGTGATGCAGCATGGCTTTGATGGCGGGATAGCACAAGATGATTTCACCATAGTGTTTCGCCGCCGGATCATTGTCGTGAATTGCTTTCACGTCTGTGGACAATAATCGCTTGATTTCCGGCAATTTATTAATGAAGCGCTGTGCTTTGTCCCGACATGCCGCTTCTTCCATTTCATCTTTAGAGTTGAAAATCCGGGCATTATAAACCTGTTCAAACAACAGTGCATGCAGTTTTCTCAAGTTCACCTCGATATGATTTTGCCATGAACAATTATCGCTTTGCATATTTCCGAAGTAGCCGGGAAAAATAACATCCCGGATAATCAGCATGATTTCTCCGATTTTTTTTATGGAAGGCAACGCTTTGTCATATAACGGTATATAGCGATAATGCGGATTGTCTGTATCTGAAAGAGCGGTTACGTTTTGTTCTATTTCCTGATTTGTCATTTTTCTGTTTTTTGTCATTTTTCTATTTTTGTCGGCTTATATGCTTCACTCTTTTTTGTTTTTCCGTGGAAGAAAATAAGTCAACTTGACTGTAGTAACTTGATTGGCAGATCCTGCGTAAAAATCGGACGGGCTGTTTTTGTAAATATCCGATAATCCGTAATAATACCGGCCTTCCAATACAAAGCTTCCGATGCCGGTGCGCAGTTCAAAACCGCCGCCACCGGTCAGTCCCCAATCAAACTTATTCTGCGGTTTATCTCCCCTGTATTGAACGGGTTTTGTTTCGTTCGGCATGTTGGGGTTTTCAAGAACTACCTGATTTTCTTTCTCTTTTGCCGAGAGCAGAAAGCCGATTTGCGGCCCCAAATTGAAAATGATGCGGACGCGCGTTCCCAAGTCGAAATAAACATGCGTGAGCAACGGAAGTTCCGCATAAAGCAAAGACATGGTGTATTTATGTGTCGGAATGGAATCTTTACTTTCTCTCCATCCTCTTTGAGAGAGATTCAGTTCTCCATGCAGGCCAAAATATTTTTCGCCAATATAACGGATACTGAATCCTCCGACCGACTGATTCAAGCGGGTTTGATAGATTTTCGGGGTGAAATTTACCACGGAAGACGTCATTCCTCTGTTTACGCCATAAGACCAATTCTGCTGAAAAACATGCTCTTCCTGTGCAATGCACGTTGCCGAAAAACATATTAAAACAGCAAATAAACATATCAGTTTACTATATTTCATTTAATCACTGTTTTTTTGATCGTGTAGTCCGGGAGAAAATCTATCAAAAACACATTGTTGTTGACAAATCCACCCCATTCGCTGAGTCGTTTAAAATAGAATCCGGATTGCAGACTTTGGTATTTCATCGGCTCTGCAAAAGCATCGCAAGCCGTACCTTGCCGGTGAAACATTTGGATAAAATACATGCCTGTATCATAGCCTAATAGCCCATATTTGGGATAAGTATTCGTTGGTATCTTCCGATACCAGGACTTGAATGTTTCGTAAAACTTTCGAATGTTTTCATTTGCATGATCGACATAAAAAACAGAGTATAGACACGCATTGGTCAGGAAAAAATCGTCTATATGATCTTTGAAATACGTTTGCCATTCCGGGTATCCAAATAAGGAAACATCTGTGAATGTATTGGATTCTTTCAAACTTTTTAGCGGCGACATTACGCGCATCAAGGCTGTTGAAGAGGCAGAGGACAAGACGATGATATTTTTTTTATCTTTACTGAGCGCCTCTCTAATATTTATCGCGAAAGTACTGGCATTATATACTAACTCATTGTACTGCAGATTTTTTTTTGATAAATGAATCTGCAATGTCTGTATAAATTTGCTTTGGGAGTCGGCCATATTCGGGATGTTTACAAAAATGATCCGATATTCTTTGTATTTGTCTATAAATGCCTGCGATACACTGGAATATAACAGCGCTTGTGGCGGATTGATTTGAAACACGTATGGATTGACAAGCGTTTCATCCGCTTTGGACGAGAAGGGAACTGCATACCAAATCCCGTTGGTTTGAGAATAATCGGAAATACTTTTGATTTGTTCCTCCGTTTTTCCACCAATAATCAGGTGATTATCTTTTAATTCCTTTTTATTCAAGATTGTTTGGAGACTTTCGGCATGGTTACCGATGTCGTATACATGGAGGTTGACGGAGATTCCGGCTTTTTTCAGACTGTCTAAAGCGAGCAGGAAGCCTTCGTAATATTCTACCAGTCGCTGGTTTTGATTGGAAGGATCCGCATCTCTGTCAACAGTGCCGAAAGGAAGCAGGAGTGCGACATTGATGGAAGCGGTATTTATTGTTGCTTCCGGGACAGGGATGATTTCGGTTTCGGTTTCGGTTTCGGTTTCGCTTTTGATTTCACTTTCCTTTGCTTTGACGGTAAATGCGTCCTTCGAGGGAGCGGAGATATTTTGCTGGGGAATTTTCAGACTTTCGCCTATCTTAATGCCTTTCTCGCTTTCCGGATTCAACTTATAGATAGCCTCCACCGTCACACCGTAGAAAACAGAGATGGAATAAATGGTCTGCCCTTTTTCTACTTGATGGAGAAAATAAGCATTTTCCCGGGCAGAAAAATTCGGATCGGAATGAAATGATTCACGGGATTCTACGTTGTAGAAATACACCGTCGTTAAGACGATAGTGAAAAGAATTCGTTTTACCATAAGATTTTTTTATCTGCTACGAAGACGCAAAGTTAGAAAAAAATATTAATTTTGAAGTATGAAAGAAATACTTATTGCTTTAGTCGCTTTTTTACCGATGTCATTATTCGCCCAAGATGCGGATGATCAAGTAGATTGTAGCACTGTTGTCACTCATATTCAGTTTGAATCGGAACAACGGGAATCAACGACGGAAATCAAGACGGAAGAAGGGGTTTATTCCGCACCGCTGACGGCCGTCTTCAGTCCGGAACCCGGTACTTCCGCCGTATTCTTCATCTGGAATGTTTACAAATTAAATGAACATGAGAGTTATCTGCACGAGGAAAATTTACGGAGCGAAAATCTGATTATCCGCTATACGGACAAAGTATTTCGTTATACCTTCCGTGAAAGTGGCAGCTACCGGATTGTACTGGAAGTTACCGACAGTACAAACACTTGCCATTCGAAGGATTTTTTCCCAAAGGCAGAAGAACCGGCGCTTCGTATTGACGACTCTTTTTTGGATGCTCCGAATGTTTTTTCGCCGGGTACATCGCCCGGTGTAAATGACGAGTTCCGGATAGCTTATAAATCCATTGTCAGTTTCAAAGGCTGGATATTCAACCGCTGGGGAAAACAGTTGTTTTATTGGACGGATCCCGATAAGGGTTGGGATGGTAAAGTGAACGGAAAACTTGTTCCTCCGGGCGTCTATTTCTACGTCGTCGAGGCGAAGGGATCCGATGGGATTGATAGAAATAAAAAGGGACATATTAATATTTTGAGAGGAAATTAAGAAATAACACTACACAAAGCCATGCCGTGCACAGTATAATATCAAAAAAAGGCTGTGTCAAAAGCACGTTTCACCGTCATTGCGAGGTCGAAAACCGAAGCAATCCAGTTCATTAACAATGATTTATGGATTGCTTCACTTCGCTCGCAATGACGAAGTAGGGCTTTTGACACAGCCTCTTTCCAATGTTTTACTGCTTAATGAATTTTTTTACGTATATCTGATTATCTTTAGTCAATTTCAGCATATACACGCCATTCGCTAAAGAAGAAACGTCAATGGATTTCGCTGTGAAACCGGTTTGTCTGAGAACAGTATTCCCGTTCAGGCCAAGCAGTTCGATACAATCTATACTTTCCCAGGGGCGCTGGATTTGCAAGCTGCCGCCGGCCTGTTTCAGGTAAATAGCAACAACATCCGCTGCTACCGTCCGAATATCGGTGGGACTTGTTGCAATCCGGTACGGTTCGGCAGGTGTGCCGTGGATAGCATCAGTAATGAATGCAAGTGAAGTTCCAGATACCGGATATTCTTCGCCGGTGGCATGATCATAAACCCGTAATTGAATTTCTTCATTGCCTTCTCCATAAACGACCAAAAAGCCCATGGATGAATGATCGGCTATTTGCGGGAAATTCCGCAGCAGTACCGAACCTCTACATTCATCGTTGCAAAAGGCGCCGATTTCAATCCGGTCACTTTGTAATTCTTCATTGTTTTGCAGAACAACAGCCGTAACCGTCATGGTATTGGGGTAGCGGTGAGCAGCAACTGTCCATTGGTTGGCCACAGTTTCTTTCCAATTACTGAAGAAGGTCGGCGACGGTTGCACGAAAGGAGAATACATCAGCATTTGCACTGCAGTATTGTTTGAAAAATACTTGTATCCGTTACCTGGAGTCATCTGCGTCAACGTACCTGCCCAGCCTTGATCGGTATAAACACTGTAATCCGAATATGATTTTATCTGATCGTTTATCTGTGGATTGATGCCGGCGAAGGCTTCGCCTACCGTCTGGGTAACATCGGGTGTATATCCAATCCAGTTCCAGCCGTTCAAGAGGAAAATCGGAACGGAAGCCGGATCGACCGAAGCACCGGTAAATGACAGGGTTTGTTCGGCAGTTGTGTTGACCATATACATGGTTTCGTTGCTGATTTCGGACAAAGTGCCGATCCATCCCGGAGTCTGTATAAACTCGTTCCGTCCTTTCAACAGGACACCGGCAGGGCTGATACTGTCTTTGAATTGTTTAATCAGGGAAGGATTATCGTTCGCAACGTTGACCGAAAACCATGTCCATCCTTCATGCAAGTTTATTGTTTGGGTACAGGGCGTAAAAATTGTAACATGATAAGGGTTTGTGGGATTGCCACAGATAGAGTCCGTAATAAACAGGAAGGGCAGATTGCCTGCTTCATATTCGATGCCGGTATAGTGATCGTAGATTCGCAGGTTAATAACATCGTCGTTATTCCCGTGAACAGTAAGAAAACCCAGCCAGGGATGGAGCGCCGATTCCGGAAAATGTTGTAGGCAAACCGATCCTCGACATTCGCCGTTGCTAAAGGCGCCGATTTCTATGTGTTCGCTCTGCAATTCCGTATCGTCGAGGATGACAATCGCAGCAAAAGTCATGTTCCCGGGATATTGCTGGTAATTCGCTTGCCAATGGGAATTGGAAGACAGTTCAATAATGTTGAAGAAATGCTGCCCCCAGTAAGGATCGGCCTCGTAGACTTCTTTGGAACCAGCGGGAACGTAAAGCGTGGAAAAATAACCAGATGGGCCACCACTGGTAGAAACTATTGTCTGTGGCGTTGGATTCGGATTAGTAATCGAAGTAAGACTGTAGCATCCCTCAAAAGCAGTACTTATCATGCTCGTCACACTCAAGGGGATCGTGTAACTTGTATCCGGCTTTCCTGCGGGATATTGAATCAACGTTGTTTTTGCCTTGTTGAACAATACCCCATTTTCCGAAGCATAAGCAGCGTTATTTTTAAGAACGTTAATAGCCGTCAGATTGAGGCAACCGTAAAAAGCCACATCTCCAATACTTGTCACACTGGCAGGGATAGTAACCGAAATAAGGCTGTGGCAAACGCCAAAAGCAGCTATACCAATGCTTGTCACGCTTTCGGGGATAGTTACTGAGGTAAGACTACAACTCAGAAAAGCAGCATACGCAATGCTTGTCACACCATCTTCTATTATCACCGTTGTAATAGAAGAACCCTTAGAATACCAAGGAAAGTGACTCTCCAAATGATTATCCATATCTCCTATTCCACTAATAGTTAGCGTACCACCTGATAATGACCATGTTAGGTTTTCCCCACATGGTCCGCTTTCTGCAAAACTTGCTGTTGCCACCGACAGCAACAGCATCCACACGAATAGAATTTTCCGTTTCATAAAAATAAATTATTAATTGAATATTAAGTAAAAAGGTAATGTTGTGCAAATGTATGATAAATGTTTTTAAATTCCAAATGCACTCATTATTCAATTTATCAACTGTCAATTAATTATACTATCTTTGTGCACATCTAAAATTCTTCATGTACATTTGAAATAAATTATGATTAAAAACAAACTGCCGATTTTCGGCCTTACCGGACTTCTTTTAGTCGGAATCCTTTGTTGTATATCTTTTAAGATTGGAAAAAACGACACTTCAGAGCAATTACCTGAACAATTAACAGAGCAACCAACAGAACAGTTATCTCCACAATCACCTGCGCAACTGCCTGTTCAACAGCCGAACGCATTTTCCTGCATCATTTCCTCACCAACGCCCAATACGCTGACGTTTGCCGGAGAAACCATCGATTTAACCCGTTATGATATGCGGGAGCGTTTGGATCGGGAAATCAATATTTTCACCTACTTACATGCTTCCTGCATGTTGCAAATCAAACGGGCTAACCGGTATTTCCCTGTCATAGAGCCTGTATTGGCTAAGTATAAGATACCGGACGATTTCAAATATCTGTCTGTCATAGAAAGCATGTTGGACATTCGAGCGCGTTCTCCAGCCAAAGCTGTCGGCTTGTGGCAATTTATCCCGGAAACCGGTAAATTGTACGGGCTGGAAATCACGTCGCAGGTAGATGAACGCTATCATGTGGAAAAATCGACAGAGGCGGCTTGCCGGTACTTGCTGGATGCTTATAAAAAACTGGGCAGTTGGGTAAACGCTGCTGCTTCGTACAATGCCGGAATGCAGCGAATCGGCAAAAGTTTACAACAGCAGCAAGTGTCCAGCGCACTGGATTTGTTCTTGACGGAAGAAACTTCCCGTTATGTATTCCGGATTCTTGCCGCAAAAATGATTTTTTCTCACCCCTATCAATATGGTTTTCAGTTGAAAAGAGAAGATTTATATCCGCACATCCAAACAAAAACGGTTGAAGTCACAAATAATATTCCCAATCTTATTAACTTTGCCAAAGCAAATGGCGTGGATTATTTGCAGTTGAAAAATTTTAATGCATGGCTGACAGATACTTGCCTGAATGTGACAAAGAAATCTTATCTGATTCAAATTCCGTTGGAAAAAGACATGAGGCAAGACCGTCAGCAGATCAAAGTGCATGATGAGAACTGGATTTGGAAAAGATAAGCCCGGATTCGGAAAAAGCAACCAAGAAGTATGAAGGAAAAAATAGAGGAAACGGAGTCCATCAGCGTTTGGGGGGCACGTGTGCATAATTTGAAGAATATTGATGTCAATATTCCGCGAAACAGTTTTGTTGTCATCACCGGTTTAAGTGGCAGTGGCAAGTCGTCGCTAGCTTTTGATACGCTATTTGCAGAAGGACAGCGGCGGTATATTGAAACGTTTTCGGCCTACGCCAGGAATTTTCTGGGAAATATGGAACGACCGGATGTAGATCGGATTACGGGACTTAGTCCGGTAATTTCTATCGAACAGAAAACCGTCAACCGAAATCCCCGTTCCACCGTGGGAACGACTACTGAAATATACGATTTCTTTCGTTTACTGTTTGCCCGTGCCGGCGAAGCTTTTTCTTACAATACCGGCGAAAGGATGGTGAAATACACCGAAGAACAGATACTTCAACTGATTTTGGAACAATACCGGAACAAAAAAGTTTATTTACTGGCGCCGGCAGTCCGCAACCGTAAAGGACACTACAAAGAATTGTTTGAACAGTTGCGCAAGAAAGGATACCTGAATGTCCGCATTGACGGCGAATTGCAGGAAATTGTTCCCGGACTGAAATTAGATCGTTACAAAAACCACAGTATCGAAGTTGTTATCGATAAATTGCTCATTTCCGTTAAAGACGAAAAACGGCTGCAAGGGAGCGTACGTACAGCCATGGGACAAGGCGATGGTCTTATGATGATATACGATATGGGAACAAAATCATTGAAACATCTCAGCCGCAGATTGATGTGTCCCACTACCGGATTGTCTTACAGCGAACCGGCGCCTCACAATTTTTCTTTCAACTCGCCGCAAGGTGCCTGTCACAGGTGTAAAGGTCTGGGAACAATCAATCTGATAGATATGAACAAGATTATTCCGGATCCGAAACAAAGCATTTACAACGGCGGTATCGCTCCATTAGGAAAATACAAAAACACCCTGATATTCTGGCAAATAGAAGCTATCTGCGAAAAATACGACTTGACGATTCAAACGCCTTTGAAAGATATTCCGGAAGAAGCATTGGACGAAATCCTGAATGGAACGGAAGAGCGCCTGCAAATCAAAAACGAAGCGCTGGGCAGATCCGGTTATTTCCTGAGTTTTGAGGGAGTGGTTAAATACATCTTTATGCAACAGGAATCGGATGCTTCCGCTTCGGCACAGAAATGGGCGGGACAATTCATTAAAAATACTGTCTGCCCCGAATGTGAAGGCCAGCGACTGAACAAAGAGGCTTTACACTATAGACTGGCCGGAAAAAATATTGCCGAAGTATCGGACATGGATATTTCCGATTTATACCGTTGGGTAGAGCATTTAACGGTTTCACTGGATAGCAAACAGCAACAAATCGCGGCGGAAATTCTGAAGGAAATAAAATCTCGCCTGAAATTCTTATTAGATGTCGGATTGGATTATTTATCGATGGATCGGGCATCCGCTACGTTATCCGGCGGAGAAAGTCAGCGAATCAGGTTGGCTACGCAAATAGGCTCTCAATTAGTCAATGTACTGTATATTCTGGATGAGCCGAGTATAGGATTACATCAGAGAGACAACATCCGTTTAATCAACTCTTTGAAGCAACTGCGCGATACCGGCAATTCCGTTATCGTGGTAGAACATGATAAAGATATGATGCTGAACGCCGATTATGTGCTGGATTTAGGTCCGCGAGCGGGCCGTTACGGCGGTGAACTGGTTTTTGCCGGAACACCGCAAGAGATGTTGCAATCGGATACCCTGACGTCTTCCTATCTGAATGGAAAACGTGTAATTGAAATCCCGTCCGAAAGACGGAAAGGAAACGGGAAAGAAATCATCATCAAAGGCGCTTACGGTCATAATCTCAAGCATGTCAACGTCGTTTTCCCGCTGGGGAAATTCATTTGCGTAACCGGTGTTTCCGGCAGCGGTAAATCCAGTTTAATCAACGGAACGCTTCAACCGATATTAAGCGCCCATTTTTACCACTCTCTGCAGGAGCCACTTCCCTATCAATCCATCGATGGAATTGAACATATTGATAAAATAGTAAGTGTAGACCAATCGCCTATTGGACGGACACCACGTTCCAATCCGGCGACTTACACTGGCGTCTTCTCCGACATTCGTAATCTCTTTGTAGAACTTCCGGAAGCCAAGATACGCGGATATAAACCCGGACGCTTTTCTTTTAACGTGGCAGGGGGCCGTTGTGAAACTTGCAGCGGAAACGGTTACAAAACGATAGAAATGAATTTCCTGCCGGATGTATATGTACCTTGCGAAACCTGTCAGGGTAAACGTTACAATCGGGAGACACTGGAAGTCCGCTTCAAAGGCAAATCTATTGCCGATGTCCTGGATATGACGATTAATATGGCGGTAGAGTTCTTTGAAAATGTGCCTTCCATTCTGCACAAAATCAAGACATTACAGGATGTCGGATTAGGCTATGTAAAGTTGGGACAGTCTTCAACGACTCTTTCCGGAGGAGAAAACCAGCGGGTAAAGTTGGCGACGGAATTGTCGAAAAAAGATACCGGTCACACGCTGTATATCTTGGATGAGCCGACGACCGGTCTGCATTTTGAAGACATACGGGTACTGCTGGGCGTCCTCAACCGGCTGGTAGATAAAGGAAATACGCTGATTGTTATCGAACACAATATGGATGTCATCAAATGTGCGGATTATATCATCGATATGGGTATTGAAGGAGGCGCTGCAGGCGGTCATGTGTTGTGCACCGGTACTCCCGAAGAAGTGGCCGAAAGTCAGGCAGGATATACTGCCGGATTTTTGAATAAAGAGTTTTCGTGAATACTGTCATCCAAGGGCGCAGGCATGAGTTATTTTCAAGAATAAAATATATACAAAAAAATGTGAGCATAAAACTCTGATATAAAATCTGTTACTGAAAATTTTTATCCACCTGTGCATAATTGGGAAATTTCATATATCTTTGCAGTTGAGCTTTTTCAAAGATAATAATAACGTCACGGATAAAAAGCAAGTATTATGCAAAGAAAAATTATCACTGAATTATTGGCGTGGGAAAATAGTAATCTCTTGCCTATTCATCTCTTGGGCGTTGTATCACGAAAAACTGGCGGAAGCAATAAAAAATCATTTTGAAAATAATAAACTGATGAACACGGAATTACATAAGCTGGCGTTGGATTTGTACAAGAAATATTTGGTTGAGGGTGGAATGCCTGCAAAAGTATTCGTATTTTTATGCACATTACCATTGTGGGTAAATGCACAAACAGTACAAGTATTAGATAGAACTGAAAGTTACCTTAATAGTAACAATGGAGTTAAATACGAATATCAATATGACATAAAAGGAATTGCAATCTCAGAAACATATTCTTATTGGAATAGTAGTATCAATATGTGGGTAGAAAACAGGAAATGTGAATACCAATACGATGACAATAACAATCAAATTTGGGTTACTCTTTATTGGAACAGTAGTATCAATATGTGGGTAAAAGACAAAAAATATGAATACCAATACCATGATGAGACAAATCAAACTTGGACTACTTTTTATTGGAACAGTAGTATTAATATGTGGGTAGAAAACAAGAAATATGAATACCAATACGAAGACAATAAAACTTTAGAAACTTATTATTTTTGGGATAATAATATCCATGCATGGATAGAAATTTCAACTGCACGATATAATTATTATTATTCCGCTATCACAGGCAGTGGTATATCTCTGTTTTATGGAGAACAGCCGGTGACAGTCTTTCCTAATCCCGCTACGAATTACATTACAGTTAAAGGTACAGCGGAAAGTATAATTACCGTATCTACTTTATCGGGTGGTGTCATTTATAAACAAGTAATAGCAGGCGAAAGTAAAACCATCGATGTGTCGTCATGGGCAAACGGGACATATTTAATATCTGTAGAAACAGGAAATAATAGGACAGTGAGTAAAATTATAAAATCATAAAATTATCAATTAATATAGACGTTGCGCCCGACACGGATTTAGGGATTTTAAAATGAAAAGTTTAGATTTAATTTCAAAGAGAATACTTGTGATTTCATTAAGTATTACAGCAGTACTGTTATCTGCAAGTCTATTAATCTTCTCAGTAAGACCAGCAAATGCACAGTCTCCCTCATTTTCCTCGCGAATGGACGATGGAAGAAGGTATGATGCGGTTGCAGTTAATACTGCTGGTGGTAATGCTACTTCCTATGGCGCTGGTTATTTTTTAATTTGGAATACGCAAACCGGAACATGCAAAGTGATGCGTCCCTCTCTTATGACTGATTTTAGTGAAGGAGGTATCTATAATTCGACAGAAACATTTTGGTAAAATGCTGAACGCTTAATGAGTGGTTTTATGAAAACGGGTGGTGTATGCTCGTAGAAATATTTGTGCGAATTTGCAAGTACATCGCCCGCCCTAACATTTATGCTTCCCGCTTAAATCCAAATATTTGGATTTAAACAGGAATGGAAAAGAGTTGACAAATAGAATATTAAGTGTTACAAAACGAAATAAATCTGTCATAGAATTATATAATATTTCTTCATTACCCGCAAATATCTTGATTGACAGAAAAGGTATCGTTGTTGCTCGCAATGTCAGTTTATCCGATTTGGAAAATGAGATAGTAAAATTATTGAAGTGAATTTATGATGACAAATGTAGAAGAAGAAAAATGTATCGAAACAAGATTAACGAATTGACACAATGGAAATTAAGCGATAATAAAAAACCGCTTATTATTTTAGGGGTAAGACAAGTAGGAAAAACCTTAGTTCCTAGCTTTTAATTCTCTCTCTCCGATTTCTTTCAATTTGAATTTTTGTATTTTGCCGCTTCCGGTCAGGGGATAGGCATCGACAAAGAAAACGTAGCGGGGTATTTTATGCCGTGCGATTTTTCCCCGGCAAAATTCCCGTACTTCTTCCTCGGTCAGATGAGCATCCTCATGCAGGATAATGAAAGCCCCGACTTCTTCTCCGTATTTTTCGGAAAGAATACCGGCAACTTGTATGTCTTTGACGCCCGGTAAATGGTATAAAAATTCCTCTATCTCGCGTGGATAAATATTTTCTCCTCCCCGGATAATCATGTCTTTGATGCGTCCGGTAATC